>DATGDI010000264.1:0-2769 GCA_035310965.1 Methanomicrobiales archaeon | reverse complement strand
GCATGGATCTGAAGGGCACAGCCGTTGTCCCGCGCAAGCGCCAGGGCATGGAGGAGGATCCGGTTCGACGCCCCGAGAACCTCGACCGGTACCTCGTAGTGGGGCCGGCCGCTCTTCAGGGCAACCGCATCCCCCCGGGCGACGAGGCCGGCGGCAACTTCGAGCCCCCCCTTCATGATCTCCTCGACGCGGGCCAGGTCCATGACCTCGCCCAGCCTCGTGATCTCCGCGGGGTGCACCCCGAGGACCGGGTAGACGACGAGGCCCAAGCTCCGGATCTCCCGGGCGATGGAGAGGGTTTTTTCGAAGACCGGGAGGAAATCCTCCCCCTTTGAGGGCGTGATCCCGAAGGACCAGGAGGGCTTCGAGACGAGGAAGATATGGGTCCCGCCGGCCCGCTGGAACTCCTTTGCCGCCTCGAGGCCGCGCCCGTTCACGGGGTCGATGTGGATGTGGTCATCGGTGACCGGGATCGGGAGGGGTTTCGTCACAGGACACCAGGCTCATGAGGGGGTAGTCTTCGCTCCGGGCGAGCGTCGCCCGGCACCGGGTCTTCCCCAGGCGGGTCGTGATCTCCACGTCGAACATCAGCCCGGCGAGCTCGCTGTAGCCGTAGGAGTTCGGGGACATGAGGTTCCGGTTGAGACGAACCCTCACCGACTCCACGGTGGGCTGGAGCGAGACGGCCCGCTCGATGGCCTGTTCGATGAACCCGGCCGTCGCCGGTGAAACGGGGGTCCCCACCCACTGGTGGTAGAGGGCCCCGAGCTTGATCCCCGCCTCGAAGGCGGCGCGTTCTCGGTCTGTTACCATGGGTTATCCATCACCCCGCTAGTACCCGATGAGCTTGATAATCCCGCCCCGCGGTTCAAGGGCTTCCCCGTCCCTGAGGAGCATCTTGATCATCTGTTCCACCTTGTCCTTCGTGAAGCCCTGGCCGGTCACGATATCGATGACCTGGTCCACCCTCGCCTCACGGCTCTCGCCGCCCAGGTCCCGGATGACCTCCTTGATGGACCGGATGATGTCCCGCGAGGACTTGGGGACCCCGGTCACGAGCTTGTCGATATCAAAGGAGCCGGTCTCGGCGTCATAGGCCACCTGGCGGAGGCAGGTGTCCACGATGTGGATCACCCGCTCGGCATCGGAGGCATCGATGGTGTCCGAGAGCCGGATCCGGGCGCTCGCCTCCCCGAGCCGGACGAGGGCCTCGATCTGCCGGGCGGTGACCGGGACGGGCTTGTTCGAGTCCGCGAGACCCCGCAGCTTCAGGTAGTACGACTCCAGGGCCTCCTTTGCCTCCTCAGAGAGGATGGGGTAGCAGGTCCGCTTCGCGTAGGCCACGTACTTCCGCATGAGGGCCGGTGGGATATCAGGCGTAACGGGGGAGAGCTGCTGTTTGATGTACTCGTCGTCCACGCCGGGAATGGGCTTCTTCCCGTGCTGGACGATGAGCTCCCCGACCCGGTGGGTCTTCAGGATGTGCTCGGCGATGGCCTCGTCCAGCTTCGGGTCCGGCTGGTCCATCATGACGAAGATCAGGTCGAACCGGGAGAGGAGCGCGGCCGGCATGTTGATCTGCTCCGAGATGGGGGTGTAGGCATCGAACCTCCCGAGCTTCGGGTTCGCCGCCCCGAGGAGGGCACACCGGCAGCGCAGCGTCGCGGTGATCCCGGCCTTTGCCACCGAGATGGACTGCTGCTCCATCGCCTCGTGGAGGGCCGAGCGGTCCTCGGTGCGCATCTTGTCCATCTCGTCCACGGCGGCGATCCCCATGTCTGCGAGAACGAGGGCGCCGGCCTCGAGCGTCCACCGGCCGTCCCCGAACTCGTCCTTCACCGCGGTTGCCGTGAGGCCCGCTGCCGTCGAGGACTTCCCGCTCGTGTAGATCCCCCGGGGGGAAAGGGTGACCACGTACCTGAGGATCTGGGACTTCGCGATTCCCGGGTCCCCGACGAGGAGCATGTGGATGTCCCCCCGGAGGTGGGAGCCGTCGGGCATCTCCTTCGGGATCCCCCCGAAGAGCTGGAGCGCGACCGCCTCCTTCACGTCCTCGTTCCCGTAGATGGTGGGGGCGATGGACCGGATGATCTTCCGCAGGAGCTGGGTGTCCTTCGAGAGGGTGAGGATCGTCCTCTCGTCCTCCTCGGAGATGGAGACCTCCTCGAACTCCTTCTCCGAGATCTCGATACTGTTGCATTCGAGGTAGATGTCGAAGAGGGTCCCCTTCACCCCGGCGGTCACCCGCTGGATGGTCCTGAGGATCCCGTTGATGGACACCCGGTCGCCGGGGGCCACCCTCCCGGTCAGGTCATCGGTCACGTCCACGTCCAGGGTCTGGGGCTGTTCGCCGCCCCGTAGCCCCTCGGGGGACTCCTGGATCCGGAGCTTCTGGGAGTCGGTGAACCGGGACCGGGATGCAACGATGTCCATCCTTGCCTTCTTCTCGCAGCTCGGGCAGAAGTCCGGCTCCTGGAACTTCCCGTAGGTCTGTGAGACCGTCGTGATCTTCCCGCAGGAAGTGCACCTGAGGGCCGCCTCCACGATCCGGGGCCGGACCTCGGTGGTCTTCCTGAGGATACCCTCGACCGAGACGAAGGTGTTGATATCATCGGAACGGATGTTCCGGATAAGGGTCTTTTTCGGCAGGTTCGTGAAACGGATATTGATGCCTTTTGGCTCCTTGCCGTCACGGGTCCGGATCAACTGGCCGTTTTTTATCGCATCGAGGACATCCTCGATGACCTTGCCGGGATTTTCGAGCAGTTC
>DATGDI010000263.1:0-1682 GCA_035310965.1 Methanomicrobiales archaeon | reverse complement strand
CGGCCCTCCAGTGCAGCCACTGCGTGGAATACCACATGCAGGCGGCCACGAAGAAGGGGGCGACCCGGGAGGAGATCCTCGAGGTGATCCTCATCGCAGGGCTCACGGCGAATTCCGTCGTCCTCGCCGAGGCGTACCGGGTCATGGAGGCCCAGCTCCCGGAGTGCGGGGCCTCCTGCGACACGAACGGGTTCGGGGAAGGGAAGAAGGATTAAATCTTGTTTTCTTCGGGCTGGATTACTTTCCCTGGAAGCACCCCTCAAGACAGTAAACCGTCAGTTTCCCCACCGTATCTGCCTCTTCGCAGCGCCCACCCAGGTCACATATCGGACAGAGGCGGCCCGTGAGTTCCTTCTTATCGATCCCGAGGGTTCCCCGCTCATCGTGAAGCTCGTAGAGAAGCTTCAGGTACTTCCCTTCGGCGATCCTCGGGACATCGTCCTTCCTCTCTAGCCCCATCCATTCATAGAGCCTATTATCCCCTTTTTTCAGGTTACAGGGCATGCAAACCCGGATGGCGTTGTCGGGATGATCGGGTCCTCCCCGGGAACGGGGCAGGATATGCTCTGTGGTGAGAATCCCCTTCGAGCCGCAGTAGATACACTCGTCGGGCTTCTCGTGCTCGTGAAGCCATTCTCGGATGGTGGAGGACCACTGTATCTTCCCGTCCCGGAGGGCGGTGAACCGGCTCATCTGGAAGGCCCGGCCCTCGATTCCTGCCGATCGCGCGATGAGCTTTGCGTACTGCCAGAAGATGAGGTCCCGAATGCTTCTCACCGCGCCGGGTGGCATACAGAGATGCTGGGTCCCCGGCGAGATGAAGATTGTGCAGGTCTGGTGATTCAAACAATTCTGATTTATCAGTAAAAATTAAATAATCAGAAAATAAAGATAAGATCTGGTTCTCATGATCAAGAAAAATTCGAGCGAGGCCAAGTGTGACTCCTGCGGGCCCGGGCAGGGCTGCCGGGTCGAGGCCGTGCTTTCTGTCGACGAACGGGGGCAGATGGTGCTCCCCAAGGACGTGAGGGAGAGGGCCGGGATCCAGACGGGTGAGAAGCTCGCCCTCATCAGCTGCGAAAGGGAAGGGAAGGTCTGCTGCCTCGCCCTTATCAAGGCGGGAGAGCTCTCCGGCATGGTGAAGGGGATCCTCGGGCCGCTCTTCGGCGAGCAGGTGTGACGGAGGCCGGTTCCGTGAAAAACGATGGACAGACTGCATCGTCATGTACCTGCTGCGGGGGGAGTCCCCCGGAGGAAAAATCCCCCTGCTGCGCCCCCACAGCCAATGAGGGGGAAGGGCGGAACACTATCGCCGCGACGGCGACCGGGGGACCCGCTCAGATCCGTCCAACCACGAGTGCGATCACCCGGTCCAACTGGTTCGACCATTTTCTCGCCCGCTGGGGGGTGAACCGGATGGGTCACACCGTCGAACCGGGCCTCTACCGGCTCGGCAGCCCGACGCCGGAGTCAGAGGTCTTCGTTTCGGCGAACTACACCCTGAGCTTCGATGCGCTGCGGTCTGCCCTCGAGGGGAGGGATGCATACATCCTGGTCCTCGACACGGGCGGGATCAATGTCTGGTGCGCAGCCGGGAAGGGCAGCTTCGGTTCGGAGGAGCTCGTCCGTCGCATCGGCCTTTCCGGCCTTGCAGAGGTCGTCAGCCACCGGAAGCTCATCCT
>DATGDI010000262.1:0-1708 GCA_035310965.1 Methanomicrobiales archaeon | reverse complement strand
AGACCCCCTCGAGGATGTCCGCCGAGATGAAGTAGTCCGGGCACTCCTGGTAGAACAGGACATTCATGGCCTTCGCGGCCTCGTCGACATTTCCCTTCTCCCTGAGGATCCCCTCCATCATGGCGCGCAGTTTCTTCCCTTCGCGGAAGGTCAGGTCGATGAAGCCCCGGGCGTCCTCGCCCGTGACATAGCCGTAGTGGTCGGCGCAGAGGTAGTCCACTACAAGGGGCTTCATCCTTTCGAGGCTCTCCATGTACTGGGTGAAGTTGGTGTTCGCCGAGGCGAAGGAGCCCTCCCGGTAGGGGATGCCGCCTCCGTCGGAGGCAAAGAGTGCCTTCCGGTCTGGTTCGTAGGCCGTGATCGAGCAGTTCGTGTGCCCCGGCGTGTACAGGATGTTCAGCGCGGTCCCTCCCAGGTCGATCCGGTCCCCCTCGGCCACGGTTTTACCCGCGATGTCGGCGCGCCAGGCGAAATCGACGTCCCGGAGAGCCGCCCCGAGGCCCATCTTGTCCGCCACGATTTTGCTGAACTGGTTGGCGATGTCGATGGCCTTCTGAAGCTGGAGGATCCTCCAGGTCTCCGCCGAGCCATAGACCTCGATGGCCGGCCAGCTGCGCTTGAACCAGGGGATGACCCCGATGTGGTCGAAGTGCGAGTGCAGGATCAGGATCTTTGCGATCTTCGCCGGGTCGATCCCGAATTCCTTCATCTGCTTTCGGACGTCGGGCAGGATGTGCGCAAGCCCCCCGTTGATCATGATCGAGCCGTCCTTGCCCTCGAGGAGATAGACCCCCGACTCCTCGCGTCCCAGGTACCAGAGATTGTCCGTGATCTTTCCCGCCGTGCGATGCCTCATCGAGCGACCCTCCCTTTTTTCTTGATGGATGTACTGGACAGACCCTTTGACTCTATAATGCATCCGGGCGGGTGATCGCAAGGGGAAAGGCGGGAGGGGCCGGCTAGCGTTTCCGGTCCTGGTAGTGAGTGGGGATATTGACCTCGTCGGGGTTGAGGTTGCCCAGAAGATCGCTGGCGATGATCTGGTCGCGCAGCTTCCGGATCTTCGTGTCGTACAGGGAGAGGGCTTTCTTGAACTGCTCACGCTGATCCGGCTTCAGGATGGCCGATTTGAGGGCCTTGATGATCTGGTCCCGCGTACCGCCGAGGCGCAGGAGTTCCTTCTTCTTCTCTCGAAGCTCATCGGGGTTCAGGGCGTATTGGGACAGGTCACGCTGCGAGTGCACGGTGCCGCCTCCGCTTGATATCGGGACGAAAGTATCCCTGAATGCAGCCGGATCGTCTCGGCCTCTCCTAGATATCGGCTCAACGGTCCCGGCGCTTAAATGAAAAATGCGGCCGGATCGGGAGGTTCCCGTTCCGGCCGCCGAAGTTGTTTCATTTGCCGTCACGCCGACGAGAGTGAAATCAGCGCCGTCTGCCCTTCTCGATGATGGATACGGATCCTGCCGCCGACGAGGTTCCCGTTGCGGTAATACTGATCGATGTCGCCCTCATGGTGTTGGTTAAATTGGTGTCGACGGAGTAGGTGACAGTCCTACTGCCAGTTTTCGAGGTGCCCGACGTGAATTTCACCCAGTCAGAGCCTGGCGAGGCCGTCCAGGAGCAGCCGGCGCCCGTCGTCACGCTGACATTTCCCTTGCCTCCCTTGTCGGTGAAGGTCTTCGAGGTGGGCGAGATCGTGAAGGTG
>DATGDI010000261.1:0-2496 GCA_035310965.1 Methanomicrobiales archaeon | reverse complement strand
GTCGTACTCCGCCGCAAAAGACCTGCACCCCTCCCTGAACCGCGAGGGGTCTTCCAGGCACTCTCGGATCTTCTCTCCAAGATCCCCGGGTTCGGGGCGGGCAACCCTCCCGGTCGAGGAGGTTACCCGCTCCTTTATCGCGTTTCGCGGGTGGTCCACGGTCACCACCGGCATGCCGCATGCCATCGCCTCCAGGGCAGCCATCCCGAATCCCTCCCTGACCGATGGCGAAACAAAGACACCGCCGCTCTTCATGAACCCGATAACCGCTGTGGGATCTGGAACAAAGCTCCTGAAGGTGACGTGATCCCGGATACCCCGGCGGGATGCGAGACCCTCCAGGGCGGGACGCGAGGGGCCTTCGCCCAGGATCAGTACCTGGAGAGAGGGATATTCAGCAACGATATCCGGGAGTGAGTCGATGAGGAGATCTACCCGCTTTTCGGGTATCAGCCTCCCGGCAAAGAGGAGGTCCCAGCGCTCGGGAGCCGGGGACGCCGCGGCAATGGAGGCGAGATCGAGGCCGTTCGGGAGAATCTCCACCGGCCGGGAGACCCCGAGATCCCGTAACCGGTCCCCGGTCGTGCGGGAAACCGCGACCAACGAGCCGGGCAGGCGTGCCACGGCCCATTCCGCCATTTCCCCCAGCCTCCCGGCAAACCATCCCATGTAGTCCCTCCAGTACGGTCCCCACACCTCGTGCCAGGTGACGGCGAGGGGGATATCCCTCACCCTCGATGCCATCGCTGCAGGGAGACAGTGGAGGTAGGGGAACTGCTGGGCGTCGATAAGGTCGAAACCACCCGCAAGGAGGGGGCCGAGGAGGGAGGCCGCGTACCGGGCGGCCGGGAGGACGGCCCGCCTTCCTCCCGCGTAGAGGGGGGAGGCCGGGCAGACCCCGTGGATCCGGATCCCCTCCCTCTCGATGACCGGCGGGCCATCCCAGAATTGCATCCCGAAGTGGTGCACCTCATGCCCCCGGGCAGCCAGGCGGCGCCCCAGCTCGAGAACGCGTCGTTCCACCCCGCCGATGGTGTACGGATAGACGCAGTCGTAGAGGAAGGCTATCCGCATAGGTCCCTACATCGCCCCGTTCCTTTCATTGAGAAGCATCATGGAGACGAAAATGGCAAAGAAGATGACCTCCATCCCTACGACGACGAGGATCATGGAGATGACGGCGTTCGAGACCTCCCCGAGGGCACCGAACCCCCGGGCAACCCACCGGGCGATGATCCCGAGGCCCAGGACAAAGCCGATGAACAGGAGGGTTCCCCCGGCGAGAAGCATTTCCTCGAGCCGGTGGTAGTTCATGATCCGGGCGACGAGCCCCTGCTTCTCGAGAAATCCGTGGACGATGGAGTAGACCGAAATCTCCACCCCGGTGAAGAAGGCCTGGATCCCCCCGAGAAGGAGGAGGGTCCCGAGGATGAAGGAGTTGAACCGGGAGGTCTCGATGTTCCCGGTGAGGTAGAAGATGGCCATGAGGACGAGCCCGATGGCCGCGAAGAGAAGCCCGGGGGTCGCGAGGAAGGGGATGGGGCGCATGAGGAGGACAAACCTCAGGTGGCGCCACCCGTCGGCGAAACTGTGGATCTTGGAGGGACTCTGCCGGGGGGAGTAGGTGATGGGTATCTCGACGATGGAGAGCTTCTGTTCAGATGCCCGTATGAGCATCTCTGATGCAAACTCCATGCCACCGGTGGAGAGTTTCAGGCGGGAAAGGGCTTCCCGGGTGATGGCGCGAAACCCGGTCTGTCCATCAGAGAACCCGGTGTGATAGAGGATATTGAGGAGCCAGGTGAGTAAAGGGTTCCCGATGTACCGGTGGAGGGGCGCCATGGAACCGGGCGTTATCACTCCCTTGAAGCGGGACCCCAATACCAGGTCGGCACCCGCTCTGAGGGGGGCGAGGAGCCGGGGGATATCGGAGAAGTCGTAGGTATCATCCGCATCCCCCATGACAAGGATCTCCCCGCGTGCTTCCCGGAATGCGGCGAGGTATGCGTTCCCGTACCCGGCATGATCGGGGTGGATGACCCGTGCTCCCGAGGCCCGGGCGAGCTCCGGCGTGGAATCCGTCGATGAATCCGAGATGATGATCTCGCCCCGGATGCCTGTATCCCGGAAGACTTCCTGGATCTTGGAGATGCAGGTGCCGATGGTCTTCTCCTCGTTGAGAGAGGGGAGGATCACCGAGACCTCGAGGGGTTCGTCCGTTCGGGGAGCGTTCGCCACCATGGTATCGAAGGGATGATTCCCGGGCGAGGATAAACCTATCAGAATTGTTCCCATAGGCTCACCCGGTGCGGATGGCGGCTCATCTTCCCCGGATCAGGGCCCCACGGTGCGCCCGGCGAGAACATCCGCCTCGCTCACCTCGTAAGTCGCCGTCGAGCCTGCGATTCGGTAGGGCCCGGTTGCCTTCACCCCGTAGGAATTCCCCTGCGTGGAGTACGGAACAATGAACTCCCCGTTCGTGCTCTCTTCCCGGAA
>DATGDI010000260.1:0-3224 GCA_035310965.1 Methanomicrobiales archaeon | reverse complement strand
ACGGCTCTGAGGTCGAGCTCCAAGGCCGCGACGGGGTGCTCCAGCTCGAAGGCGGTGAGGACCGAGGGGTGGATCTCGCCGAAGGAGCCTCTCCTCTCCCCGTCGACCGACAGGTCGCCCCTCCGACCGTCAATGAAAGCGGGGTCCCCCGATTCTCCCACGGCACAGGAGAGCGCGAGCTCCCGGAGTAGGGCATCGGCCACCGCGTAGGCCTCGGAAAAGTCGGCCGCCGGGTGGAGGGAGACCGCGGCCACCTTCTGGAGGGTCTCCCTCCCCTCCACGACATCCCCGATGGCAAAGATCCGCTGCGGGAGTTCCCGGTGCCGGTTCGCCTGGAGGGTCTCGAGGAGGAGCGGGAGGATGTCGGTGCGGATGACCGTGTGCTCCTCGCTGATGGGGTACTTCACCCGGAGGGCCGAGGGGTTCGGGGTCCGCTGCATCCTCGTGAAGAGAACCCGCTCGTTCGTGAGGGTGAAGGGGATCACCTCCAGGTAGCCGAGGCCGGTGAAAATGGCACGGACCGTGTCGGCAAGCACGGTGACCGGGTGCTTCGCCCCGATGGTGAAGACCCGGGGCAGGGCCGGGGTGAACCGGTCGTACCCGTACGCGATGGCGACATCCTCGTAGATATCCCAGTCGTGCATGATATCGGCCCGGTAGCAGGGGACCCGGACCTTCACCCGGTTTTTGCTCGCAGGGGCCGCGCCGAAGCGCATCTTCCTGAGGAGACCTGCCATGGAGGAGGGGGTGAGGGGGATGCCGATGAGCCGGGAGCAGGCCTCGGCGGAGACGACCCGCTCGGCGGGGGAGAGGTCCGGGCAGGGGACCCCATCGATGGAGACGCTCTCGATCCGGGCCCCGGTCTCTGCCATGGCCGTGCAGAGGATCCGGACCGCGGTCGTCACCGCCTTCCTGTCGGTCCCGGTCGTATCAAGGAGGATGTTTTTCGTCCTCCCGGTCACCCGGGTGAGCTCCCCGTTGATGATCGGCGGGAAGGACAGGACCTCTCCCCGGGAGTCCTCGATGAGGGGGAACCGGGGCAGGTCCCGGACCAGGTGGGCAAAGGCCTTCCCCTTCGGGTGCTCGGTGAGGATCTCCTCCATGGTCATGGGCCGGTCATAGTCGAGGGGCACGAAGGAGCGGGACCGCTCGGCGGCGAGGTACCGGAACGGGGGCTTCACGGTATCGAGGTCATGCACCCCGATGGCCACCTTCCCCCGGCCCCGGCCCACGGCCCAGTGGAGCGCCTCCTGGAGTCCCATGAGGCTCTCGATGGCGGCCTCCCCGAGGTCGAGGCCCCGGATCACCGCGCTCCCGAGGTAGGGGCGGATGGAGGCGAGGCCGGGGTCGACCGAGAAGGCCATGCCGGAGGGGGTGACCGGGTACTCCCGGAGACCCTCCTCGACGGAGAGGAATCCCCGGAGGGCATGGGCGACTCCCTCGGTGGAGAAGAGGTCCGGCCTGTCGGGGAAGAACTCCGCATCGGCATGGTCCTCCTCGAGGCGCTCGAGTTCGCACCCGATCATGGGGAGCCTCGGGAGGATGGTCCCGCGGTCCTTCCCGACGAGCTGCTCCAGGTACTGGTAGTTGAGCTTGATGATGGGCACCGGGCCTCACCCTTCCCGGGTTAAAGGTTCCCCCGTTTCCCTGATATAGCCAGCGGATTTCCCATCGGGGACATTCCGTCCCTCTCCCTCTCCCGGATCATGCCTTCACGAGGACCGTGATCCGCCTCGTGAGGGACCGGTGTACCCGCTGCCTGTGGACCTGGAGCACTTCGAAGAGGGTACCGGCGACCTCTCGGATCTCCCGGTTGGTCACCACCACCGCCCTTCGCCCGGGTCGCAGGATCCGGTGGATCTCCCCGAGGGCCCGGGTGGAGAGGTCGTCGAGGTTCCCGCCCCGGATCCAGGACGACTGGCCGTACGGGAGGTCGGTCGCCACCGAGTCCACCGAACCGGATCGAAGGGGAAGGGAGCAGGCATCGGCGAGCAGGAGGGGGATGGCCGGGAAGTTCGCCCGGCACCCCCGGACCATCACGAAGTCCGCATCGCTCCCCAGCGGGGATGCCCCGATGAGTTCCGCCTCTCCGAGGAGTCCCCCGGTCCCGCAGAAGGGATCGAAGAGGGTTTCGCCGGGCAGAACGAGGGACAGGTTCACGACGGCACGGGCGGTCCGGGGGAGCATCACCCCGGGATGGAAGAAAGGCCGGGTCGAGGGCCTCCTCAGGTCATAGCCTCCCCGGTCGATCCGGAGGAGCACCCGGCCGAGGTAGATCCGGTCCCCGGAGAGAATGGCCCGATACTCGATCTCCGGCTGATCGAGGGAGACCTGCCCCCGGATGAGGGTCCCCACGAGTTTCTCGATGGCGGGGGCCGGTTCCCTGACCTGCGAACCGGCGACCCTCTTCACCCTCGCCGCAAAGGGCCGGTCCGGAGAGAGGGAAAGATCCCGGAGGAGGGCGGAGAGGTCTGCCACTGAGGGGCCGCAGGAGCCCAGGAACCCAAGGACCGCGTGGGTGAGGGACAGGCGCCCGGCCGCACCGGGATCCGGGCACTCGGCGATCGCCACCTGGGGCCGGGCCTCCATCACCCTCCCCACGCACTCCAGCTCGGCAACGGGGAGGGTCGGGTGTTCTCCCGAGAGCTCGAAGATGAGCCTCATGCTTCTCTTCTACCATGGGGAACGGAGGGAGATAAACCACCGGATTCCCGGAGGGTGCCCCACCGATAGGGAGATGAGCGCGGGAGGAGGGTACCTCTATGGGAATCCCCGATGGAGACCTCGAAGGGCGTCAGCCCGAGAGAGAGACAGCAGGGCGAAGCCCTGATGGAGAATCTTCACGGCGGTATCCCGGAGCTTCTCGCCCCGGCCGGATCCATGGAGGCCCTGAAGGCGGCGGTCTCCTGCGGAGCGGACGCGGTGTACCTCGGGGGAAAGAGGTTCTCGGCCCGCCAGTACGCGGCGAACTTCGATGACCGGGAGCTCGGGGAGGCCGTGGAGTTCGCCCACGGGAGGGGAGTCAGGATCTACGTGACAGTGAACACTCTCCTCCACGACCGGGAGATACCGGACGCAGCGGAGTACCTGATCTCCCTTCGGGAAACGGGAGTGGATGCCGTCCTCGTCCAGGATCCGGGCCTCGCCACCCTCGCCGGCGAAGTGATCCCGGACCTGCCCCTCCATGCCTCCACCCAGATGACCCTGCACAGCCGCGAGGGCCT
>DATGDI010000259.1:0-4307 GCA_035310965.1 Methanomicrobiales archaeon | reverse complement strand
CGGGAGTACATGAGGCCCGTCCTTCCCGTGGTGAGGACCGGCGTTTCGGCGGCCCGCACCCGCTCCAGCACCGAGGAGACCAGGTGCTCGTCCCAGGGCTCCACGAGCCCGGTGGTCCCGAGGAGGGAGATGCCCCCCTCGATCCCGAGCCTCGGGTTAAGGGTCCGGGACGCCACCTCCCGCCCCCGGGGGACCCGGAGGGAGACCACCGCGCCATGGCAGCCGGCCCCCTCCAGCCCCTCGAGGGACGCCCCGGTGATGGAGGAGAGGGCGGGCCCGCTCACCGCCGGTGACCCGATGGCGTGCCCGGGAACATCCCTCGCGTACCTGCCGATCCCCTCCCCGAACTCGAGAACGAGTTCCTCCTCCGAAGGCCTCGCGGACGCGATAAACTCGAGACCGCCCGTCACGTCGGAGGGGTGGTCCCCGGCGTCCTTCACCGCGGAGCCCTCCCCCTCCCGGCCCCGGGCGGGGAGGTCGACGGTGATCCCGCAGGGGAGGGTGACGGAGACCTCCTCCACCCCGTCACCGCCGAGGGAGAGGATGGCCGCCTTGCAGGCCGCCGCGGCGGTGGTGCCGGTGGTGAAGCCGCGCCGGAGTACGGTTCCATCGGCCGTGAGGAGGGCGAGGCCTCCTTCAACCAGGGGGAGGAGGGCCGGGGCCCTGCAGGCCCGTACCCAGGCATCGGGGTACCGGAACCCGGTCACGGGGTCTTCCATTGTCCGCTCTCTTGCATCCAGACGGTGATGATCTCGTTCATCGCGGCCACGGCAACCGGGCTCCCGCCCCGCGTGCCCTCGGTGGAGATGGAGGGAACGGGAAGGGTCCGGAGGAGCTCCTTCGACTCGGCGGCCTGCACGAACCCGACAGGCGTGCCGATGATGAGGGCCGGTTCCCGCCCCCTGTCGACGAGCTCGCAGACGGCGAAGAGGGCTGAAGGGGCATTCCCCACCACGACGATGGACTTCCCGACCCGGTCCGCGAGGGCGTGGAACCCGGCCGCGGTCCGGGTCATCCCCTCCCGGGCCGAGGCTCCGGCGTCCAGCGCGCAGAGGACGGAGCTCCGGTGCCCTGTCTTCAGGATTCCGGCCTGGGCCATCCGGATGTCGGTGATGATGGGGGCCTCCCTCCGGAGTGCCTCGAGGCCCGCCCCCACAGGGTCTTTCCTGAACCGGAGGAGGCCTGCCATGGCCAGGTCTCCGACGGCGATGGCGCATCGCTGCCGGATCCGGTCCTCGGGAGTCCGGTCCCCGATGGCGGCCCGGGCGATGGCCCGGCTTTTCCGCGAGATCTCCCTCGCGGCCCCGGTCCGTGCGCCGGGGTCAATAAAGGTACTTTCTCTCATATCCCCTGGGCGTGATGATCCCCTTCGCATCCTTTCCCCTCCTCCAGATCCTGCTCTCCCGGCCTCCGATGATGACCGTTGCATGCATGTCCACCTCCCCGATTCCCTCCCTCGCCTCTCCGAGGGTGGTGACCGCCATCTGTTCACCCTTTCGGTATGCATCCTTCACGAACCCGACCGGAGTCTCCTGCGGCAGGTGGCGGGCCGCGAGGGCGAGGGCAGCCGACAGGTGATCTTTCCGGCCCCGGCTTCTCGGGTTGTAGAGTACCACCGGGACTCCCATCCTGAAGGCGAGGTCGAGCCTGCGCTCGATCTCCGCCCGGGGGGTCAGGAGGTCCGAGAGGCTCATGACCACGAAATCACCGGAGAGGGGTGCCCCGAGCCGGGAGGCTGCCGCCGTGGCGGCGGTCACCCCGGGCACCACCTCCACGGGGACGTCGAGGCCGGACCGCTCCAGGACCTCAAGCACGATGGAGGCCATCCCATAGACCCCGGGGTCCCCCCCGCTCACCACGGCCACGCTCCTCGAGCAGGCGAGCTCGACGGCCCTCTGTGCCCGCTCCACCTCCTTCCCCATCGAGGACCGGAGGATCTCCTTCCCCTGAAGGAGGGGGGCGACCTGGTCCAGGTACACGCCGTTCCCCACGACGCAGTCGGCTCCGGCGATGACGTCCCGGGCCCTCGCGGTCATCTGGTCCGGGCCGCCGGGCCCGATCCCGACGATGGCAAGCCTCCCCCCGCCCGGAGGGGCGGGGCCGCGGGGGCGGTCAGCGTGCGATGGCAAGGGTTACCCCTCCATAGTTCTTCTTTGCGGCAACAAGAACCCCTCTCATGGAGAGGGCAAGAGCGCATGGCTCGGCGACTCCCTTGAGCCCGAGGAGCCCTGCCCGGGAGGGCGTCGGCGCAGGCTGGGCACCGATGGCGGCATCATCGAGGAATACGAGGTTTCCCCCCAGGGACTCCACGGCCCGGACAAGGCCCGTCTCCCGGATCTTCCGGACCGTGGTCCCGTAGGCGAAGACATCGCCCGGGGAGATCCCCGCTTCGGAAAGCCCCGCACGGATACCCGCGACGATGGCATCCTCCGGTAGTCCCCTCCGGCACCCGATCCCGACGGTGTACTCCCCATTCCTCAGGAGGACCGAGACCGCCGGGCCGGCAATGACCATGCCGGGCCCCGGTACAGGGAATACAGGGACGTCCCCGTCCAGGATCGCGGCGTTCACAGCCCTCGTGGAAGGGGGGTTGAGGACCCGGAGTCCCCGCTCATCGGCGATGCCCTCGACGGACATCTTCCCGGCGGTCTCGGTCGCGGTGGTGATCACCGGCCGGATTCCCAGCTCCCCGAGGGACCTCGCGATCCGGTTCGCCCCGTGGTGCCCGCCGGCGATGGGGATTGCCCAGGCCAGATCGGGGCTGACCACCACGACCGCGGGGTCGGTCCACTTGTTCCCGAGCAGGGGAGCGATGGAGCGGACCACGATCCCGGCCGACATGACCGCCACGATCCCGGTGTACGATTGAAAGGCCGACAGAAAGACACCTGGTCCATAGGGGATCAGGTCTGCCCCGAGGTGTTTCCCTATCTTCCCTGCCCTCTTCAAAAACCGGGGAAGGGCGATGACGCAGGTGGGGGTCATGGGTAGAGGTGCGACCTCCTGAAACCCGAGGTGCGGGGCTCCACCACCTTCCCGACGATGATGAGGGCGGTGCGGCGGATACCGGCCTCCTCCGCCCGTTTCGCGATGTCGGCCACCGTCCCCCGCACCACCTTCTGATCCCCCCATGACGCGTGGTAGATGACGGCGGCGGGCGTCTCCGGCGGGCAGCGCAGCCTCTCCACGACGTCTGCGATCCGATCCCCTCCCAGGAAGATGGCGAGGGTCTCGCCGAGGGAGGAGAGGGCCGGGATCCGGTCCTCCTCCAGGGTCTCCCCGGCCGGCCGGGTGACGATGAGGGACTCCGAGACCCCCGTGAGGGTGAGCTGGGTCCCGAGGGCCGCTGCGGCGGCGAAGAGGGAGGAGACCCCCGGCACCACCACCGATGGGATCCCCCGGTCCTCAAGGGCCAGGATCTGCTCGACGATGGCCCCGTAGAGGGCGGGATCCCCGCTGTGGAGCCGGACCACCTTTTTCCCCTCCCGGGCCGCCTTCTCGAGCCGGGCGATGATGTCCGCGTGGCTCATCCCGTGGCTGTCCAGCTTCTCGGCGGCCTGCGACCTCCCCACGAGTTCCGGATTCACGAGGGAGCCGGTGTACAGGAGGAGGTCGGCGCTCTCGAGGAGCCCGAGCCCCTTCACCGTGATGAGATCGGGGTCCCCCGGGCCGGCACCGACGAAATAGACCGGCTCCATCTTAGCGCCCCGCATAGAGGATGGAGAAGTACGTGCTCTCCTCGGGGAGCTCCCCGCGGTACACCCGCTCACCGTCGAGGAACATCCGTTCCACGAGCACGAACTCCCGGAAGCCCTCCCGGGCGAGCCGTTCCGCCTCCTCCCTCGGCCGGCGCACCTTGAGGAGGATCCGCCCTCTCTCCCCCTTCCCGTCCGAAACGGAGAAGCCACCGGAGAGGGTGATCCCCGCGACCGAGGCAAAGGCGGTGATGGAGGAGACGCCGGGGACCGTTTTACACGGGATCTCCGGGTGCCTCTCCCGGATCACCCCGAGGAGCCGGGCGTAGGTGGAATAGACGTTTGGATCGCCGAGGAGGGCAAAGACCGCGACCCCCTTCGCCGCCACCCGGGCGATCTTCTCCGCCGACTCCCCGATGGCCCTGCGGATCGCCGCCTCGTCGCCGGTCATGGGAAAGGCAAGGACCTCTGCTTCCCGGTAGGGTGCCACGAGTTTTTGCGCGATTCCCCCGGGAACGAAGACGGCATCTGCCTCGCGAAGGAGCCGGACCGCCCGCAGGGTGAGGAGCTCGGGATCGCCGGGGCCAAGGCCAAGGCCTATGAGCATGGTTC
>DATGDI010000258.1:0-2763 GCA_035310965.1 Methanomicrobiales archaeon | reverse complement strand
TTCGACTATGCGGATGTCTGGTTCCGGGACTTCGGCCCCTCCTTCGTCGTGAACCGGAAGGACCGGACGACGGCTATGGTGGCCTGGGAGTTCAACGCCTGGGGCGGGAAATACCCGTGGATTGTCAGGGACACCCGGGTCCCGTCGTGCCTGAACGCCCAGCTCGGCCTCCCCCTGTACCGGCCGGGGATCGTCCTCGAGGGCGGGTCCGTCGACGTGAACGGGAGGGGGACCGTCCTCACCACGGAGCAGTGCCTGCTGAACCCCAACCGGAACCCGGGCCTCGCCCGCGACGCCATCGAATCATACCTGGAGGATTACCTGGGTACCCCGCAGGTCATCTGGCTGGAGGGGGGGATCGCCGGCGATGACACGGATGGCCATGTCGACGATGTGGCCCGGTTCGTGAACCCGTCCACCGTGGTATTCGCCGTCGAAACGGATCCGGAGGATGAGAACTTCCGGGTCCTCCGGGAGAACGAGCGCATCCTCAGGGAGGCGCGGGACCAGGACGGGGATCCCCTGGCGGTCATCCCCCTCCCCATGCCCGGCCCTCTCGGGGGGGACGCCAGGCTCCCCGCGAGCTACCTGAACTTCTTCATCGGGAACCGGGTGGTCCTCGTCCCGGTCTTCTCCGATCCGAACGACGGGAAGGCCCTCCAGGTCCTGGGGGGCCTCTTCCCGGGGAGAAAGATCATTCCCATCGACTGCCGTGCCCTCGTTGAGGGCAAGGGGGCGATCCACTGCATCACCCGTGAGCAGCCCCGGGTGGGATGACCTCCTTCCCGTGCCGGTTCGCCCTACTTCTTTCCCTTCGTTCTCGGGCCCCTGCCCTTCCTGATTGAGGCGATGAGCTCCTTCTCCAGGTTCTTCCCGAAACCCCCTGGCTCCTTCAGGATCTTCTCCTTCTCCTTCCTCTCGAAGGAGCGTGGCAGGAAGATGCGCTCGAAGTCCACCGGCGAATGGCAGATGATCCCCTTCTTTTTATCCTTTCCCGGCATGATCCCTCCCGCTTCTCCCGGCCAGGTAGCCGGGGTTCAGCTCCCGCCGGAAATACTCCTTCCGCTTGATCCAGATGAAGCCGTCGCTCCTCGAGATCACCGCGACATCCACCGGTCCCCCGACGGTCTCTGCCTGCATGGACACCCTCCGCTTCAGGGAGGTGAGGTTGACGAGGGATTCTGCCATCGACGCGAGGTCAGACCGGGGGAGGGCCGCGACCACGTTTACGATGGGGTTCGCGTTGAAGGCCTGGTAGGAGGCGAGCTGGTTCTGGATCTCCTGGATGATCGCGTTCGAGGTCTCGCCGAACTTCCCCTTGAGGGCCTGCTTTTCCTCGTCGGTAAGCTTCTCGATGCTTTCGATGATCAGCTGGGGATACTCCTGGAAGGTCTTCGCGAGGCCCGCAAGGAGTGTCCCGGTGAACCGGGGGTCCAGGCCGGACATGAAGATGTCGACCATCTCCCGCTGGGCGAAGGGGATGATGATCGCCCCGTTCTCAAAGCCCACCTGGTTTTTCTCGACCTCCAGGTGCTTGAGCCGCTTCCGGATCATCCCTTCGACGAGGAAGGCCTGCATCGAGGGGAAGAGGTCCCTCTTCCCGAACCCGGCGAAGACCACCCCTGAGAAGTCCCTCTCCAGGGGCTCGAACCCCTCCAGGGATTTGACGTAGAAGAACACCGCCATCTGCGCAAGCTTCTGGGCATTATCCGGGGAGAGGGGGATCCGCTCGAAGACCTCGGTGATGGCCTTCACGATCCACTCGCCGTAGGCATCGGCAAGCTCCTTTGCATAGGCCTCGTCCATGGTGGGGCTGAAGGGGGCCCCGGAGAGCTTCCCGAAGATATCGTCGATGATGGTCGAGGTGACCACCTGGATCTCCTCCTCGCTGATCTGCCCCTTCTCGGCAAGGACCGCCGAGGCGTTCTGCTGGATGAGGTACCGGATGAAGAGGAAGGTCCGGTACACGCCGTCCACGAAGAAGCGCTGCTGCACGGACTCGGGGATGAGCCCCTCCCCCTTCGTCAGGAAGTCGATGAAGTGTTTCGCGTACTCCTCAAGGGTATCGAAGGGGGTCGCCGGCAGGGTGGCCCGGTAGAGGGTGATGAGGGTCTGCCAGGGGATGCCCATGAAGGCGGCGTTGTTGTAGATCATGATGCAGGCCGGGTGGTCCCGGGTGAGCTCGAAGATCTTGTCCGCGGAGGTGAAGATCTTCTGGGGTTTGTCCCCGGGGCCTGCCATGAGGGAGACGGCGCTGTCGGCGGCGAGGGCCACCGCCTCCCGGTTCATGATGACGATTTCGGCGGTCACGGAATGATCACCTTCTCCGGATACATCCGATGCCGGACGGGCTGATGAAGGTTTCCCAAGCTCATAGCCTCGTCTGCCCCTGCTCCCGCAGGTACGAGAGCAGGTAGTACGGTCCCCCGACCCCCTTTCCCGTCGAGCCACTCGCCTTCCACCCCCCGAAGGGCTGGCGGCCCGCCCAGGCGCCGGTCGTCGCCCCACCCCGCCGGTTGGAGTAGCAGACCCCGAACCGGATCTCCCGGAAGAAGGTCTCCACCTCCGCCTCGTCCTCGGAGAAGATACCGGCGGTGAGCCCGTACTCGGTGTCGTTCGCCTTCTCAAGAGCCTCTCCGAGGGTGGAGAAGGTATCGATGACGAGGAAGGGAACGAAGAGCTCCTGCCTCGCCAGGGAATTCCCCTGCGGGAGCCCGGTCACGATGGTGGGTTCCGGGTAATAGCCTCTCGAGAGCGGGTCTT
>DATGDI010000257.1:0-1653 GCA_035310965.1 Methanomicrobiales archaeon | reverse complement strand
AGGATCCGCTTCACATCCTCGCCGCGCCGTCCCTCGGCGAGAATGATTTTCCTGACATTGCCCCCCTCGCTTCTGAGGATCTCCGAGACGGGATTGATGCCGTAGACGACTTGCATGTGGCTAGTGCTTTGTGGCTTGTGGCTTGTTAAGAGGAGGATTGTGATTACGGGCTTTCATCACACGCTACCCGCGACACGCGACACGTTTCTGTAATCGGGACGGGATAGACGGGACAGACCGGATAGACGGAATAGACCAGGATCATCCCCTGTCCGCCAGACCCAGGGCGATCTCCTCGACGATGCGGTCGGCCGCCTCGACGGGGTCCTTCGCCAGCCGGATGGGCCGGCCCACAACGATGTAGTCGGCACCGTTGCGGATCGCCTCGCGGGGGGTGTCGATCCGTTTCTGGTCGTCTTTCTCCACCTCGCCACCGCCCAGGCGGATGCCGGGGGTTACGATGGCAAAATCGGGGCCGCAGCTCCCGCGGATCGACAGGATATCCTGGGGTGAGGCCACCACACCGCCTATGCCGGCGCGGCATGCCGCGGCCGCGAGATGTGCCGCAAGCCCCTGTGTCGTCTGGTGAAACCCGAGCTCGAGGAGGTCCCGGTCGTTGAGACTGGTCAGTACCGTAACGGCCAGGATGAGGGGCTTTTCCACTCCGGCCTCGCGGGCCGTCTTTTCCGCGGCCGAGACGGTCTTCTCCATCATTTCCCGCCCCCCGAGGGCGTGGACGTTGAACATGGCAACACCGAGCTTCACGGCCCCCTCGGCGGCCTTGGCGACCGTATTGGGAATGTCGTGGAACTTGAGGTCGAGAAAGACCCGTCCCCCCAGGTCCTGGATCCGCCGGACAATCGCGGGCCCGAAGTGGGTAAAGGCCTCCTTGCCGACCTTGTAGACCCCGATGTGGTCCCGAAGGCGCTCGACCCAATGCAGGGTCTCGTCGATGCCGTCGCCCATGTCCAGGGCAAAGATGAGGCGCGAACGGGCCTCCTTACTCGGAATCGTCCTCATCGCCGATGAACCCCATCTCGTCGCCGATCTGTCTCGCCTGTTCCTCAACCCTGTCCAGGAGCTCCGGATGGGAATACCTCACCTGTGCCGCAGCCACCTCGCGCAGTGCCGTGACCACGGGCTTGTTGTCCCGATTTTCCACCAGGATCTGCGATCCCTTGAGGATCTGGCGGGTCCGCTGACCTGCCAGGATCACGAGGGCAAAGCGGTTCCTTGCCTCTTTCAGTGCGTCTTCAACGGTAACTCTTGCCATATTTAGTTGCCTCCCGATCGATCAAAGAAAGGTTTAATCTTCACCATCATGCGTTCACGCCTGCACGTTTCCGCTACATAGATGGACCGCAGGCGCTCAATGGCCGCATCCAGTTTGTCATTCATAATGATATAATCATACCACACGATCTCGCGAATCTCACTGAGCGCATTATCGAAGCGCCGGCGGATCGTCTCCTCCGTCTCGGAGCCTCTTCCCCGGAGGCGCCGCTCGAGCTCCTCGATGGAAGGGGGGATGACAAAGACGAAAATGCCCCCCGGCCAGGCCCTCTTCAGCGCCCGGGCCCCGCGCGTGTCCACATCCAGCAGCAGATCGTGGCCGTCCCTGAGGGCTCTCTCCATGGTTTCCCGGGAGGTCCC
>DATGDI010000256.1:0-4304 GCA_035310965.1 Methanomicrobiales archaeon | reverse complement strand
CCAGAAGAGGGCGGTTACGGCGGCGAGAAAGACGAGGAACAGGGGAAAGAGGGCAAACCCGGCCGAGCCGAACATGGTGGAGTGGATCCGCCACTCCTCCCTGAGCATGGCGGCAAATATCGTGTTCGGGGGAACACGATTCGAGAAAATCCCCGTTGGGGATTTCCGAGGAATCGTGTTCGCGGGGAACGCGATTTGAGAAGATCCCCGAAGGGGATCTTCGATGATCTCAGGCATCCTGCCTCTCCCCGCGGGTGGCCGAGAGGAAGACGTCCTCCAGGCTCCTCGAGGATCCCCTCAGGTCGGCCACCGTCCCTTCCCGGACGAGGTTCCCCCGGTGGATAATCCCGATCCTCGTGCAGATCTCCTGGGCGATCTCGAGGATGTGGGTGGAGATGAAGACCGTGCCCCCTCCCTTCACGTACCCCGTGAGGTAGTCCTTGATCTTCCGCTGCATGAGGGGGTCCAGGTTGATGAGTGGCTCATCGATGAGCACGAGTTCCGGCCGGTGGAGGAAGGCCTGGGCCACCATGAGCTTCTGCCTCGTCCCCCGGGAGAGGTCCTTGCAGAGCACGTCCCTCTTGTCCCCGAACTCCAGGAAATCGAACCAGAAGGCGCACTGCGCCTCGATGTCCGGTATCCTCCGGATATGCCCCACGAAGTGGAGGTACTCTTCGGCGGTGAGGAAGGAGGGCGGGGTCTCCTGCTCGGGGGTGATCCCCACGAGCTCCCGCACCCGGACCGGTTCCCCAACGGCGTCGACCCCCATGACCCGTATGGCACCCTCGGTCGGCTTCAGCTGCCCGGTGAGGCACTTGATCATGGTGGTCTTCCCGGACCCGTTCGGGCCGAGCAGCCCGAAAAGCTCTCCCTTCCCGACCGAGAGCGAGACGTTTTTCACGGCCGTCACGTCGCCATAGGTCTTCGTGAGGCCTTTCACTTCGATAACATTCGGCAGCGGTATTCCCCCATTTCCCGGTAATCCCTCCCCTGCAATAATGATTTATGCGGGAACCCAGCCGTAAAAAGCAGCCAGGATTCGGTTTTCATCCAAGCAGTAAATCTCGGGCAGACACTCCGGGGCCGCCCTCCCGGGCCGGCCCTGATGGCCGGGCCCGCGGCGAAAATAACTTTACGCATCCCCACCCATTCTTGGATGGATGAGGACGAACAGGCACGAGTATTTCCTTGACCTCGCCCTCCGGTGCGCCCACCAGGGCACCTGCCTTCGGCGCAACTTCGGGGCCATCATCGTCGACGAGTTCAACACCATCGTCTCCACGGGGTATACAGGCGCCCCCCGGAAGCAGAAGGACTGCACCGAGATCCAGAAGTGCTGGAGGAAGGAACACCACATTCCCTCGGGCTCCAACTACGAGCGGTGCAGGAGCGTGCACGCGGAGATGAATGCCCTCATCCAGGCGGGGAAGCAGGCCCGGGGGTGCACCCTCTACCTTGCCGGGTACGACGTCGAGACCGAGGATCTCACGAAGATCTGGCCCTGCTTCCTCTGCTCGAAGATGCTCGTGAACAGCGGGGTCGAGAAGATCGTGATGAGGACCGGGAAATCCGAGTACGTGGAGATGGATCCGGAGGATCTCTACCGGATGAGAGGCGCCGAGGCGCTCGGGGAGGAGGGCTGAACCCTGATGCCCCCAGGTGTCCCCGAGTCACGAACCGGAAAATGGTGAATTTCCCTACAGGCCCCTGATCTCCTTCTCCGATCCCTTGATGCAGTAGTATCCGTGCTTGAACCCCATGATCGGTGTCACCGGGCAGGCCGGGCACAGGCAAGCTTTTTTCGTGACGGTACACCCGGTTTTCCCCAGGGTGCAGAAAAAGATCTCCGCCTTCCCCTTCATGCAGTCATTGTAGGTGGGGCACTTCCCGCAGATGCACCTGGCCTTCAGGGATGCGACGGTTTTCTCGAGCTCCGGCTCGGACATCTTTGCCATATTCTGCGACATTTCCTCGAATTTGTCCATGAAAACACTCCTTTCAGGAGGATTGAACTAGTCCGGTTCACCGGCCTATATAAAGATTTGCACCCAGCACCGGTATTCGGGACGGGAATCCTTTCCCCTGCGGACCGGACCCGGCTTCCTTTATAGGAAGGCATACGAAGATCTCCTCAGGTGATCCCCGTGAGTTCTCCTCGACGAGGTGCCGTATTGGCCCGCCAGCCGGGCCCGGTCGCCATCTGCCTCATCTTCATCCTGTTCGGCGTCATCTGGAACCTTTCCATGCAGGTCCTGCTTCCCGCGCTTGTCCGCGACCCGCTGTACACGACCCTCTTCGCCTGGAAGGACTGGGCCTTCCTCGCCATCGCCGCCCTCCTCCTGTTCCTGCTCATGCGGCACTCCACCGGCAGGCTCTCCCGGTCCGAGGCCCTGTACCGGACCCTCGTGGAGACCTCGGGAAGCATCATCCTCACCATGGACCGGGAGGGGAACATCACCTTCTTCAACCGCCGGGCCGAGGAGGTCTTCGGTTTCCGGAGGGAGGAGATCCTCGGGAAGAACGCCATCGGGACCATCGTCCCGGCCACCGAGAGCTCCGGCCGGGACCTCGACCAGATGATGCAGGAACTGCTCTCCTCCCCCGGGCAGTTCCTGAAGAACCGGAACGAGAACGTCACCTCGAATGGAAAGAGAGTCTGGGTGACCTGGACCAACCGGGCTCTCTGCGACGAGACCGGGTTTCCCATGGGTGTCGTCTCGGTGGGGACGCAGGAAACCGGCTGAGAACCACTTTCGCAAGGAGATAGGGATAGCTTCAAGGGGAGTGCCGGCAAGGAGATGCGATCATGGAGGTTCCCGATACACCCGAGAACCGGGGCTCGTGCATCTGCCCGGGGTGCCCGAGTTTCGCCGGAGGGGCCTGCAGGGGGGAAATTCTCTACTGCAGCACCGGGGCGAGTGCATGCGGGATAGAACCCCTGGGCTGCGTCTGCCCCGGGTGCTCGGTGTACGATGAGTACCACCTCAAAACCCTCTACTTCTGCGACAAGCAGCCGTTGGGGGAGACCGGTCACCGGGTGCGAAAGCAGCGAGCCTCGGAGAGTGATGCCGCCTATACATCGATCATCGGTATCAAGACCATCGCGGACACGGGGAAAAGCATCACCGTCGCCATGGGTTCGCAGAAACGGATGCCCTTCACCCTCGATGATCTCCACTTCATCCCGGCCCAGGTTCACCGGTTCCCCCTCAACCGTGAGGACACGGTCGCCACGGGGGTAACCCTTGGCCCCGGCGCGGCCCGTCCCCTCGCCCTCCCCACCCCCATCCTCGTCTCCGGGATGAGCTACGGGGCCGTCTCGCGGCACCTGAAGCTCGCCATCGCCGGTGCCTCGGCGAGGCTCGGATTCGGGTTCAATACCGGCGAGGGGGGCATCCTCGACGAGGAACTGGCCACGGCGCCCGCCACCCTCGTTATGCAGTACTCGACCGGGAGGTTCGGGATCACCGATGAGAAGCTCAGGAAGGCGGCAGCCGTGGAGATCCGGTTCGGGCAGGGGGCATACCCTGGCAAGGGGAGCTACCTTCCGGCAGAGAAAATCACCCCGGACATCGCCCGGATCCGGGGGTTGCAGGAGGGCGAGGCCGCGTACTCGCCGGCCCGCCACCCGGACATGCGGGACATCGGGGAGATCCGGGGGAAGATCGCCTGGCTCAAGTCCCTGACGGGTGGCGTCCCGGTGGGCGCGAAGATCGGGTGCGGGAATGTCGAGGCAGACATGGCCGACCTCGCCAGGGCGGGGGCGGACTTCATCGCCCTGGACGGCTTCGGGGGCGGGACGGGGGCGACGGAGCTCGCGGTGAGGGAGAACGTGGGCATCCCCCTCCTCGCGGCTCTCCCCAGGGCCCACCGCCTCCTCCGCTCCCTGGGCCTGCGCGAGCGGATCACCCTCATCGGTGGCGGGGGCCTGCGGACCTCCGCGGACTTTGCGAAGTGCCTCGCCCTGGGTGCGGACGCCGTGTACGTCGGGACCGCGGCCATGATCGCCGTGAACTGCGAGCAGTACCGGATCTGCCACACCGGCCGCTGCCCGACCGGGGTGACGACCCAGGACCCGGCCCTCGAAGGGCAGCTCGACGTCCCGACCGGCATCGACCGGCTCTGCAACTACATCCGGGTCTCCACGGAGGAGATGGCGGAATTCGCCCGGATCACGGGGAAAAACGACGTCCACGCCCTGGATGCGGCCGACCTCGTGGCCCTGGAGGAGGAGCTCGCCCGGATCGTGGGATGCGCCTGGATTGGATGGGCAGGCACAAAGGAATAAGGAGAAAAGGAAAGGC
>DATGDI010000255.1:0-16039 GCA_035310965.1 Methanomicrobiales archaeon | reverse complement strand
GGCCTGCCCGACCTTTTCCTCCCTCACCCGGTCGGCGCACTCCGCCACATGCCAGACATCGCGGCCGGTCGCTCCCATGAGGATGACGGCCTCATCCTCGGTCAGCCGGTGGCCGCCTGCCACGTCCTTCAGGAGGGATGCGATCCCGGCCATGACAGTTCACCTCCTTCCTTTCTTTCCGGTCTTCCTTCCCTTCTTCCCCTTCTCCTCCTCTTTTTCACTCCGGGAGGCCCAGATCTCGTGGATGACGAGGAGGATGATGACCACCGCGGCGAATTCCGGGTAGTGGAGAGTGGGATAGCCAAGGAGGGGGACCGAGAAGAGGGCCTTCCCCACGATCCAATCCGGCTCCACCGGCTGGATGGGGCCGAACCCCTGGATGGCCGATTCCTGGTCGGGGATACGGTTGTTGTCACCCTTGGTTAGATACCCATCATGCGTGGCTTTCACCCCGATGTTAATCCCAAACCAGGAGGCGTTATGGTATGCCATTGCCCGGTGGATGATGGGGTGGATGTCTGCGGCACCGTTGGGATGGTAGATGATGACGTCCCCGAAGTTCCCGAACTTCTGGTAGCCGGCGGAGAGGCCGGTCTCGTAGGTCTGCAGCTGGCCGAACCGATCCTTCTCCACGACGAAGACCAGGTCGTTCACATGCATGTTCGGGAGCATGCTCTCGGACTCGACGGCGACTACGGCCGGCCAGGTCCCACAGACCAGGAAGAGGAGGAGGGCGATACCCCCCACCACCGCAACGACCCAGAGGATCTCCCGGGCAAAGGCCACGACGGGATTCTCGCTCCTTCGAAAGCCCTCCCACGCCCCCTTCACCCGCCCGAGGATCGTCTCCCCTGCCATAGGAGTTTCCGTACCGTGGTACGCGGCATTGCTACATATACTTTGCAGATTGGGCGAATCCACGATTTCTGCACGTTTTTCCTGAAACGGTGACAGCCAGCCTGCCATCACGGTTCCCTTCCCGGCCCCCGGAAGCGAAACGAGAAGAACCCCTTCGGGCCATAGTACAGTGATGCTCGGGGACGGGGAGATCGTGGGGCGCTTCCTCGAGGCGAAGCTCCAGGTGCACCCGGACGTGGTCTCCTACCTCCGGGAGAGGAACGACCCCGCGCTCGTGGAGAGGGTGATATCCCTCGTTCCCAGCGGGACGCTGGTCGTCAACCCGGCCCACATTCCGGACCTCTCCCCTGTGAAGGACGGCGAGCGGTTCCTTCCCGAGCCCGAGCTCGAGGTCATCGCCGGGAAACCGGGCGACTCCTCCGAGAAGAACCGGTTCGAGGACTTCTTCCCCTACTTCCGGGACAGGTACACCCGGCTCTCCGAGATCCTGCGATCGAGGGTCAACCCGGTTCCCATCGAGGCCCTCACCCGGAGCACCCGGTACCGGCAGGAGGAGTGCATGGTCATCGGGATGGTCCTCGACGTGCGCACCACGGCGAACGGCCACCGGCTCGTGGACCTCGAGGACCCGACCGGGCAGATCCCGGTCCTCTTCAACAAGGGCCGGGACGGGTTCGCCGACGCCGAGCGGCTCCTCCCGGACGAGGTCATCGGCGCGCGGGGCCGCCTCTCCCAGGACGGGAGGCTCCTTTTTGCAGAGCAGCTGGTCCGCCCCGACGTGCCCCTCACCCACGCCCCCTTCACGAGCAGCCGGGGGGGAAAGGCGGTCCTCATCTCGGACATCCATGCCGGGTCCACGACCTTTCTCGAGGATGCCTGGGAGCGGTTCATCGAGTGGCTTCCCTCCTCGGGCGCGGCATACCTCCTCATCTGCGGGGACCTCGTGGACGGGATCGGGGTGTACCCGAACCAGGAGGAGGAGCTGGCCATCCGGGACATCTACGAGCAATACCTGAAGCTCGGGGAACTCATGGCCGGGATCCCGAGGGGGATAGCCGTCGTCATCTCGCCCGGGAACCATGACGTGGTGAGGCCTTCCGAGCCCCAGGTTGCCATCCCCCAGGAGTTCAGGAAGGGGTTCCCGGAGAACTGCCGGTTCGTGGAGAACCCGGCGCTCCTCTCCCTCGAGGGGGTCCGGGTGCTCATGTACCACGGCCGGTCCATCGACGACATGATAGGCCTCATCCCCCGGGCCTCCTACTCCCGCCCCGAGGAGATGATGGTGGAGATGCTCGAGCGGAGGCACCTCGCCCCGGTCTACGGCCGCCGGACGCCGCTCTCCCCCGAGCCAAAGGACCGGCTCCTCATCGACCCGGTCCCCGAGATCCTCCACACGGGCCATGTCCACACGAGCGGGATCACGCGGTACCGGGGAGTTCTCGGGGTGAATGCCGGCTGCTGGCAGGCCCAGACGAAGTTCCAGAAGCAGGTGAACATCACCCCGACCCCGGGGCGGGCGGTCCTCGTGAACCTCCGGACCCTGGAGCCGAAGGTCATGGACTTCGCGTAACACTCAGGATCTTCTGAAAGTTCGAACTTCAGACCTGGAAATACCGCTCCCCTTCCCCTGCTCGTTTCTTCATTACGATCCCAACGGAAAATACAGTCCTCAGGCATCTCAGGCGAAATCGAAAAGTTGAAGGTTGCTTTTAACCTTATCCTCAAACTCATTGGCTGACACCAGTGTTTTTATAAAGTGCAAGGCCCACAGAATCTACACCTGTACTTTTTACGCGGAAGGGGTTAGACATGAAGGAGAAGAGAAGGAAGACCATCCTGAGAACTATTCGCCTTTCAGAAGAGATCGATCATCTGCTTGAAAGAGATGCACAGGAGCAAAACATAAGCACCAATGCCTTAATTGGGAAAATAATGACCCGGTACATGGAATGGGATAGAGTTGTTGAAAAACTCGACTTTGTTTCTTTTTCAAACGCATTTTTCAAGGCGCTTCTCAACGAAGTGAGTGATGAAAGGATTCAGGAAATGGCATCTCAGGAAGCCATCAGACAAATAAAGAATCAAGCAATGTGGGATTTTGGAAAGGCGGACTTTGACACCCTCCTGAAAACAATTATCTTAAGAGGCAAGTATGGTATAGCGTCCCACGTATCCGTTGAAAGCAGGGGCGAGGGCGATTGCGTCATTACTTTGCATCACAACTGGGGACCAAAAGGGGTCGTCTTCTTCAGAAGCTTTTTTGATAGTTTTATAAGGGGTGAATTGAGAACGCAGCCTACCATCGACTTCGGTGATGATGTTTTGATTGTGAGCTTTCATACACCCCTGAAAAGAACGCCTTAGACGGTTCCGCTATTTCTAAATACTACATAATCCAGACTTGTTGATACCATATGCCCGATTCCAGCCCTTCCGGTATCGATCGGGTCGAACGCCTGAATGAGCGACCCGTCCTGGGAATTATGTATAGGACCTCTCGTTTTATCGTGGAACTCGGAATAACGGCCTTGCTTCTCGCCGCGGTGATTGTCGTCATCTTCAGTTTCACGAGCCTGTTCCAGATTGTATCCCATCTCGCCCGGGGGGGATTTGTATTTGAAGAGATGGCGACATATCTCGCCGTCAGCATGACCGAGATCATTGATCTGACCCTGCTTGGCATTGTGCTGATCATCATTGCCCTTGGTGTGTACCAGCTCTTCATTGATCCCACTCTTGAACTGCCGAAATGGCTGGAAACTCATCGTATCGAGACCCTGGAAGAACGGCTCCTTGCCGTTGTCGTCGTTCTTCTGCCCGTATTGTTCGTGGGTCATGTTGCGACGTGGGACGGAGGTATCGGGATCATCGGCCTTGGGATCGCCATTGCATCCGTGATGGCAGCCATCATGTACGTCATAAGCACTATGGCCAGGACCATGAAGACCGTGGCGGATCTTGAGGCTCAACCCCCTGACGTTAAAGAGAAAATGTCCTGAATGAGTCATTCCTGGAAAATTTGACCTGCAGAAACCTGTCATCGATCGAAATCCCCCATGTGCGTCTTACCTGGAGAATCGGAGCGGACCCTGGAGATTCGAACTCAGGATCTTTGCCATGTGAGGGTGAAACTGCATGTGAGGTACGATCGATGAAAAAAAGCACCTGATCCGGGTCGGCCCTCATGCCTTCTCGGATCCCTTTCTATCCTGCCTGTGGGGTTGTTGGACCCGGGCAGCGATACTCGATCTGGTTTGGAGCCTGCGTTTGACTCCTCAGATTCTAGCCTTCTCCTTCAGCCGATTAGCCCCTTTCTCCAGTCTTTCGGCCTATGAGATCTTCCACTTGCTCACAGCCTGTTGAAAATCCTTCTTCATCTCGGCCGCCCGGGCATCCATGGCTGCCTTTCTTTCGCCACGAGCCTTTGCCGCTTTCTCCTTCAGGGCCTGCACCTTGGCTTCGTGTTCTTTCTTAATCTGTTCCAACCGCTGCTGAGCCCGCGTTCTCTTTTTTTGTCGTTCTGCTTTCAGTTTGTCAATTTTCGCCTGGAGCTTGGCCTTCCTTTCACTACTGGCCTTATTCATTTCCGCTTCCAGTTGTGTCAGCTCCCGGTCTAACTCATCAATGTCGGCTCTCATCTGCCCGATTTCCACATCCTCTCTCGCAGCGCGGAAGACCTGACCACCGAGCTTTTCCATCGCGATATCCAGGGGGGTCACCCACTCCTCATCGATGTCAGCAATAACTGCATATTTGCCCGGTGTGAGTTTCGCAGACGCTTCGTCCACGAACTCTGCGCTGACTCCGGATACGTACAGGTCACCTATCGCACCCAGTAACGTACCCGACGTTGCGCCGACCACGACGCCCAATGGGCCTCCGAGAAGCCCGATAAGGCTGCCGATCGCCGTACCTCCGAGGGTACCAACCGGAAAATCCTCGTCGATTTTCAGGGAAGCTGCCGTCCCATCGGGGTTCTTCCTGATCACTGCCTCGGCATAGACCGTAATGCTTCCGTCCCTGTCGAGTTGCTGAAGGGTCTTCGTTCCTTCGTATGCCTTCGGTTCGCTGTCAAAAACAACGACTAACATTTTCTCCATACCATCAACCTCCGATCATTTCCTGCACAGGCGCATGATTTCATGAAGTAAAATACCGAATATAACTCGCCTGACAAAAAGCCGATCGGATCGGCAGCCTCCCCAAGAAAATACGGATGATTTTCCGGGGAAACCCTTCCAGGCGTTAATTTTTTAGTCATATCCAGCTTCTCTCTCCTGCGCATTCTCATGCGCCACGCGCACGTTATTTACCTTTACGAGCTTTGGCAATATTTGAAACGTTTACAAAATAGGGTCTTGTACACTTTGTACACGTTCTCATGCATGGCAGGGAATAGTGGAACCGGTTTCTGCTTCGCTCAACTGCCTGGCGGCGGGCAGGAGCTCTCATGGTCCCTGAAAATTATTTCTGCAGGACAGGCTTCCGCCGGGTGATCCTGGCAACCGCCACCTCTCCTGTGAGGACACTGCTGTTCAGAAAAGCCAGTTCCTCTCCAGAGTCCAACAGGAGTGTCGTATGGAAAGGAGTTATTTCTGTCACCGTTCCTTCACCCTCGACGTAATTGATGACTATTCTGTCTCCTTCCGAGTAAGGAAGTTTCCCGTGTGCAGCCATCTCATGGGAATGAATTTTCGTGACCACAACGAGACCTGAGGCTATCCCGCTGTTGGAGAGTGCGATATCACCTTTTTCTGTTCTTACCCGCGTGACCATGGCGGTTATCTCGGTGATGGTTCCGTCCGTATCGCACACGATTACCTCGTCGCCCGGTCTCAGTTTGTGAGCTGCGACAACCAATATTCCGGAGAGGACGTTGCTCATGAAGGAGGACACGATGACGCCCATGGTGATAGAGGCAATTCCGGCGCCTACCAGAAGGTTTTCAGGAGAGATTCCCAACGTGCTGAGCAGGGCGAAAATCAGAACTATGCCTGCAATGACAACGAGAATCGTCTCGATCGTGGTCGCTGCCTGTTCTCCGACATTTTCCTTGATTGTTGGCATGACGCGTCGCAGGAGGAACAGATTTGCAAGCCAGAATGCTCCTATAATTGCTATTTTGATGGATATATCCAGGAATCCGGGCAGATTGGTCGGTTCCCGTATGAAAGAACCATAGAAAAGCAGTGTTCCTGCTGCGAGGACCATGAGAACGAGGAACACCAGTGTGAGTCTCTTTAGGGAGCCAGCCATGTGAGTTACACCTGAAGATCCAATGTTTCATGCCCCTGTTCCCGGCATAGGATCTTTGGGTTGTCCCCGGAGTCTTATATCGAGAACGTTTACAATCACCGTCTTTGTACACTATTCCCTGCTCCGGCGATGAGAAATGACCATTATGGTCGATGACACCGAAGCATCCGGGACGCCGGGTCTTGGGGACAGGCTTATCGCAAGAAAGGGTAAAATTAATATACCATGATGGTGGAAGAAAGGGTCGGTGATGTGTTATGTCGGAAACGGAAGTTCTTGAAGCCCCTATGATATGGCAGTCGTTCGTCCTCAGGGGGATTCTTGCCCTGATTACCGGCTTTCTGGTCCTTCTGTGGCCAGGGATTGCAGTGCTGGCAGTGGTGATCCTCTTCGGGGTTCTCCTCCTCGTCGCCTCGATCCAGACTCTCTACTTCGCCTCCAAGGTCCCGAAAGGCCTTCCGCAGCCGGTAGTCCCCATCGTGACGGCGGTGATCGGCCTGGTCCTCGGGATTGTCGCACTCGTGTTCCCCTGGATCACGGCAGTGGCCCTGACCTGGCTCATCGCGGCCCTCATGATGTGGATGGGTCTCATCGAGATCGCGTCGGCAGTCTTCCACCCGGAGTTCATGAAGCACCCGGTCCTCTTCGGCCTCTCGGGAGCCGTCGGTGTCGTCCTCGGGGGGATTTTCCTCTTCTACCCGGGACTCGGCGCCCAGGTCCTCGTTATGGTGTACTTCGGGTTCTTCGCCCTCCTCTATGGCATCCTCTCCATCGCCATCGGCCTCCAGGTGAAGGGCGAGGAGAAGGTGATAGAGAAGAAGGCAGCGGCCTGAAACGCAATTCTCTCCCTTTTTTTTAAGAAGAAGAATTCGATGGATCGGGAGTACGAACCTATGTTACCCATCGGTGATGAAGAGGCCTCTCGCAGGCTGTTTCCCGCGGTCACGTACACCCTCATTGCCCTGAATGTTCTGGTCTTCTTCCTGGAATTGATCAACGGGGATCCCTTTGTTCAGCAATGGTCATTTATTCCCAGCCGCTTCCTTGCAAATCCTGCCGGCGATTTCGTGACGATCTTTACGTCCATGTTCATGCATGCCGGCTGGCTCCACATCGGGGGCAATATGCTGTACCTGTGGATCTTTGGCGATAACGTGGAAGACTGGTTCGGGCACCTGCCTTACCTGGGATTCTACCTTCTCTGCGGTGTTGCGGCAACGTTTGCTCAACTGGCGTTCAGCATGGGATCGACCATACCCTCCTTGGGGGCTTCAGGAGCGATTGCCGGTGTGCTCGGAGCATACATCGTGTTGTTCCCCGAGGAGAGGATCACGGTGCTGTTCGACTACGGTGGAGTGGGCCGGGTACCCGCAATTATTGTTATCGGGCTCTGGTTTATCCTGCAGCTGTTCAGCGGAATTGGTTCCGTTGCTGCCACAACAGACACGGGCGGCGTTGCCTACATGGCACATGTCGGTGGATTCGTGATGGGAGTACTGCTTACGGTTCTTTCAGGGGGGAAAAGGCAGGACTAGCATGTGCTATCCTGCCGGATACACCTTCCCCCTCCCCTCCAGCCCCGCGTCGTCCCGAGCAGGGCTGATGCCCCTCTTATTTCGAAGATGGCAAAGAAAACACCTTATAGAGGGGGAATGAAAAAGGATACTTCTGAACATGCGATTCTTCGATGTGCCCCTGAGAAAACAGGAGCTCATTTTCCTCGCCGTGATGTATCTCGTTCTCATCGTACCTCTCTGGGTCTTCGGCCCGAAACCCCAGGGAATGGAGAACTTGTGTCCTCGATATATCCTCATCGCAAGCCCTCATGTCGATTATATTCGCTGCACTGGCGATTAAGAATGACAGGGAAACTATCTCTAGATTGGTATACCCCCTGATTATCTCGGCGACTGCTCTTGGCTCTTCCACGTACACCTTCTTCATGATCCAGATGAATTCCAGCTCACCGGTTTTCATCAGGTTGTTATTTTCCCTCGCAACCCTTTCCCTGTTTACGGCAATCTTTGAACTCAACATCCTGGCCTATCGATTGTATATCCGGGTGAAAATACCAAAACCGGGATAAGCCAGGAACTCCTCGGCGGGGAGGGGAGGGGAGTCGATCCCCTCACCTCCTGCCCCTCTCCCGGCGAAGGATGGGGCATTCGGAGCAGCGGATGACCGGGAGGGAATCCGTTATCGCGTCGCTCTTACCAGCTCAAGGACTCCTCCGGGGATGCAGTCCAGGTTGAAGAGACGGGTAATACCGGAGTACAGGGAATTAAACGTTGTGTCCATTTTTCCGCCGCCACCAGGGAGGTCGATGGGTCGGGAAAAAAAGTGGTTCTTACCGGCTACGTCTGTCCCGGGTTTGGCCACCGCCGGCGAGCATGCTGCCCAGGGAATCCCCAATAAACCTCGCGATATACGGGGTGGCGAGGGGAAGAACCGCGGACATGATCTCCCCCGCAAGGTTCGGTCTGCTCCCGGCCTTCCTCCCCATACCGTTTTTCTCGTCGGCGATACGCGGTTGAAGCATCCCGAGAACCTTGTACGCGAGTATCCCTCCCACGGTCACCGCTCCGGCGGCAGCGATGGGGTGCTCGACGATGGTCCGGCTCGCGGACCGGAGGACCCGGGAAGGTGTCCGTTCAAGGGACATTTTCAACCTGCCGTAAGACTCGGCGATCATGGCCTCGGTCATGAGGAGATCCTCCTCGGTAACGCGCCTATGTTCTTCCACGGTTCATCACCTCCCGGGCGCCCGGGGTCTTAAGGACAATCCTCTGTGATACGAGCCTGTACCCGGAAATTCCTCCGGCGATAAGCATGATGGCGGCGGTGATGATCAGGGCGGCCCAGAGAGGCACAAGGGTCGCGAGAAGGAACACGAGGCCGACCACGAGGACTACTGTCCCTGCGGCAAGGAGGGTGACAATGACCACAAGGGCCATGACCCTGACGGCCAGGAAACCGAGGGGTTCGAACACGTACCGCTGCAGGAACAGGTCCGTTTTCTGCTGCAGGTAGAGATCGATGTACCTGACGAGCCGCACGAACTCGGCTTCCACCGTCAGTTCTTCCTCACAGCCAGCCGGATCCATGGGATTCCCTTCAATCCTTTGCCCGGGAGATGAGCATCCCGATGAGGGCCCCTACCGCGGCGGCGATGAGGACCGCCGGTAGGGGGTGATCGGCGATGAGAGTTTCGACAGGTTCCACCCTTCGGTGGAACTCAGTGTCAAGCCCCTCGTACCCGGCCTCGACCTCGGCCCTGGTCCGGTTGATTCGACCCTCGACATCCTCGAGAATGCGCCTGATATCCTCACCCTTTGCCGATACGTCCACATTCCGCAGCTTTCGGGCGGCCTCCTCGAGGGCCTCGGCCGCCTGGAGCTTCACATGCTCTGCGCCGGCAACTCCTGCATCGATCATCGGGTTTGCACTTTCATTCGACATGAATATACACCGTTACTGCCTCCCTGACATGGTTCAGGGGCCTTACAAAGGTTCCACCCCGGATCCATACCAGAGGTTGTTAATATACATTCCAGGATTTATTTAGGTTTATGCAATTCGTGACCTCGCAGAGCTGGTGCTGCGGTGCCGGAAGGATCGGGACATGAAATCCGACACGTTTGCTGATATAATCGCATATGGCGGAAAAATCGTCTCCCTCGGAGAGATAGACCAGGAAATCCTCACAACGCCCGAGGTTTCGCCAATCATCTCCTGAACTTTATCACCTCGCCTGGATTTCCGGATACGAGGCATGGGGATTGTGATCTGGGAGTCGCCCCATCATAAAGATGAAATGTACGGCAGGGTTCACAGGCCTATGAAATGGAGGACCCCCTTGACCATCCCGGCAACGCTTAAGCAGGCGATGAGCCAGCCCGCGAGCATGAGGAGGACTGCCCGCAGGCTTCTCCAGCCCAGGACCCAGGCAATGACGGGGGTCCCGTAGAGGCCGATGCCCGGGACCCACATGATGGGAATCAGCATGTACTCCCCGAGGGTGTGCAGGAACTGGTACTTTTCCATGGTGGCCTCGATCTTCCTGATCCAGTTGGTAATCCGTTCCGATTTCCCTGACAGGAGATCGCAGACCATGAAGATGCCGAGGATGATCCCCGTGGCAACCGAGGTCAGGATACCGAAGAGCTGCAGGGGCGGCAGCCCGAGGCCGATACCCACCGTCGGGGCAAGTCCCTGGAGGAGAAAGATGGATCCGATGAACCCGATGACCTGGGCAGGCGATGAGCCGGCCGTCCACCCGATGACCACGGGGAGGACAATGACCAGGAAAAGGATCCCGGTTACGGCCATGAGGGGTTTCTGGAGACCCAGGGTGTTCAGTGCGGGCTCAGTCATACGGGGTGCCTTGTGTCCCGGAATTGATAAAACTTCCCGAGCGTCGCGATGTCCCCTACCGGAATCGGAAGGATCCGCTTCATTAGCCGCTTCATTAGCTCTCCCTGGCAGGGCTGAGGGTAGTCCCACCTGATCAAATCCGGTGTTGGCTGAGTCCTTGCCCTCTCCTCCAGCTGCTTGGCAGGCCTGCCGGGATGGTAAACCATGCCGAGGGGACCGCGGACCGAACCAGGAGAAAAAACCAGTGATTGGCCCAGAAGGATCCACTTGGAACGGATAGCCGAGATAGACCGGGTGAACCAGGTTCGGAGGAAAAAGAGAAGGATGGGATCAGATATACAGCGCCGCGAGTACGAGGGTTGTCGTCGCGAGGAGCTTGACGAGGACGTGGAGCGAGGGACCCGCCGTATCTTTGAACGGGTCGCCGACGGTGTCGCCGACAACCGCCGCCTTGTGTGCCTCGGACTTCTTGCCGCCAAACTGGCCGGTCTCGATGAACTTCTTGGCATTGTCCCAGGCACCACCGCCGTTGTTCAGGACGAGTGCAAGGAGGATCCCCACGATGGTCGCCACCATGAGGAAGGCCGCCATGGCCTCGTGCCTGAGCACGATACCGACGGAGACCGGGAACGCGACCGCGATAATGCCCGGGATGACCATGCTCTTCAGGGCCCCCCGGGTCGTGATGTCCACGCAGGATGCATAGTCCGGCTTCTTTGTCCCCTCGAGGATCCCCTTGTCCTGGAACTGGCGCCGCACTTCGAGGATGATGTACTGGGCCGTCTCCCCAACGGCCCTTATGGCGAGGCCCGAGAAGAGGAAGACGAGCATTGCCCCGAGGAGGGCACCGACAAAGACCGTGGGGTTCGCCATGTTGACGACATTAAACACGTAGTTCGCCATCCCCGGGGTCTTCGACACGATCTCGGTCACCTTGTCCATGTACGCCGAGAAGAGCAGGAACGCCGAGAGGGCCGCGGAGCCCACGGCATACCCCTTCGTGAGGGCCTTCGTCGTGTTCCCCGCCGCATCGAGCCGGGCGATCTTCTTCTGGGTCTCCTCCGATTCCCCGCTCATCTCGACGATTCCCCCGGCGTTGTCCACGATGGGGCCGAAGGTGTCCATCGCGAGGATGTACGCGCAGGTGGCGAGCATCCCCATCGTCGCGATGGCCGTCCCGTAGAACCCCCCGTTCGGGATCCCGCTCCAGACGCCGAGGGAATAGGAGAGGATGAGGGCTAACCCGATGGCGACGGCGGGGATCGCCGTGCACTCAAGGGCGACGGAAAAACCTGCGATGATGTTCGTGGCCGGGCCCGTCACCGACGCCTTGACGATCTCGAGGACCGGCCGGTGAGTGTAGTCCGTGTAGTAGAGGGTAATGTACACAAAGAAGATGGAGAGCACGATTCCCACGACCCCTGCAGCGAAGAACCACAGGTAGTACGTGGGGCCGAACATGTAGTAGGATGCTCCCAGGAAGAAGAGGGTCGCAAGCGCCGCGCAGATGTAGTACCCCCGGTTCAGGGCATCCATCGGGCTCCCCTTCTCGGCCCCCTTCTCGGTGACCGCGAGGATCCCGACGATGGTCGCGATAAGACCGAGCGCACGGGCGACCAGGGGGAAGAGGATCCCGTTCACCCCGAAGTACGGGAAAAGGGCGACACCGAGGATCATGGCCCCGATGTTCTCGGCAGCGGTGGACTCGAAGAGGTCGGCGCCACGCCCGGCGCAGTCCCCGACGTTATCGCCGACGAGGTCTGCGATGACCGCGGGGTTCCGGGGGTCGTCCTCGGGGATCCCCGCCTCGACCTTTCCCACGAGGTCGGCGCCAACATCGGCGGCCTTGGTATAGATCCCGCCGCCCAGCTGGGCAAAGAGGGCGATGAAGGAGGCGCCGAAGCCGAACCCGACGATGAGGAACGGTGTCTCCTGGGGGTTCGAGCCAAAGGCCGTGAAGATAAGGGAGACCCCGAGGAGGGAGAGCGCCACGATGGTGAGGCCGGAGACCGCCCCGCCCCTGAGGGCGAGGACGATGGCCTTTCCGGCACTCGTCCTCGCTGCCGCCGCGGAACGGAGATTGGCCCGGACCGCGATCCACATCCCGATGATCCCCGCGAGCCCTGAACAGAAGGCGCCGAAGATGAACGCCACCGCCGTGTGCCACGCAGTATCGAGATCTCCTGCGATAACGTAGACCAGGAAGAGCAGGATGGCGACGACCACTCCGAGGATGGCGATGGTCGAATACTGCCGCTTGATGAAGGCCTCTGCGCCTTCCCGGATGGCCCCGGCAACCTCCTGCATCTTCGGGGTTCCCGTATCGGCCTCCAGCACCTCCCGTGCAAAGAGGGCCGCCACTGCGAGAGCAATGAAGCTCACGACAACGGTGATGATCAGATGAATATACATGTCCCTTCACCTCGTTTTTCGGAGTATCCGCTCAACGGATGTGGAATGTAGTGGTTCCTTGGATGGTTTAAGGGTATCCATTCTTCCCCCGGCGGGAAGGGAGAATCATGCCAGATTCCGGGAAAAAGGCCCGGCATGTTCCCGGATAGGTAAGCGCCGGCCCCTGCATTCCGATGGGCCGCCCGAGATTTTTCATGATAAATAATAACAAATTTAAGCTCCCTCCCGGAACGTACACTGCATCCCTTGAGGTTTCCTGCCTGCGGGCATCTCGGGCACGCCGGCGGAGGAGGTGTCGGGATTATGGTGTCTGATCCGCTTATCTTTGCCTTCCTGGGGCTCGCCGCGGTGTGCATGGCCATTCTCAGCTTCACCCTCAGGAACCTGGTCCGGGCAGTCGTCGCCTTCGCCCTCTCGAGCGCCCTTCTCGCGGGCATCTTCTACCTGCTCGCCTCCCCGTACGCGGCCGCCCTCGAGCTGACCGTGGGGGCCGGCCTGGTCACGGTCCTGTTCCTCGTGGCCATTCTCCTCGCGGGAGGGGAGGAGCTGGAGGCCCCGTCATGAGGGGAGCCACCGCTGCCGGCGTCCTCACCGGCATCCTCTTCCTCCTGGTCATCCTCGCGGCGGTCCTCCCGGGAGCCCCCGCCCTCATCTCCGCCGGACCCGGCCTCGAGGGCGTCGGTGCCGCACTCTGGGTCGGGCGGGCGGCCGAGGTCCTCCTCCAGGGGTTCATCCTCCTCGCCGGGGCGGCCGCGGTCCTCCTCTTCCTCGGTACCCGGGCACCGAAGGAGGGACCCCCGTGAACATCACCTCCGCCATCCTCGTCGCCCTGGCGGCCTCCCTCTTTGCGGTCGGCCTCGCCGGCCTCATCGGGAGGGGCAACCTCATCCGGATGGTCATCGGCCTCGAGTTCCTGGGGAAGGGCGCGAGCCTCCTCCTGATTACCGCGGGATACGCCGCCGGTGACACCGGGGTCTCCCAGGCGGTGGTCTTCACCCTGATCGCCATCGAGGCGGTCGTGGCCGCGGTCGCCCTCGCCCTCGTCATCCTGGTGAAGCGGACAACGGGGAGCCTGGACTCCGCCATGCAGGGCATCTCCGGCAGGGGGGCATCCTGATGGACGGGACCGCCTGGGCCCTTACCCTCACCGTCGCTGTCCCCTTCATCGGGGCCGCGGCCATCCTCGCCCTCAGGAACCGGCCCGATGAAAGAGAGGCGGCCTCCCTCGTTACCGCCGTGGCAACCTTCCTCCTCGCGGCATCCGCCCTCCCCCCCCTCTTCGCATCGGGCGGTGCGATGACCCCCTCCCTCACCGTCCTCCCGGGGTTCACCATCCAGCTCCACGGGGACGCCCTCGGCCTCCTCTTCGCCACTCTCGCGTCCTTCCTCTGGATCCTCACCACCGTCTACTCCATCGGCTACATGCGGGGTCTCAAGGAGCATGCCCAGACCCGGTACTATGCCTCCTTCGCCCTCGTCATCGGTGCGACCATGGGGGTCGCCCTCTCGGCAAACCTCTTCTCCCTCTTCATCTTCTACGAGATCCTCACCGTCGCCACGTACCCCCTGGTGGTGCACAGGGAGACCGAGGAGGCCTTTGCCGCGGGCAGGAAGTACCTGGTCTACACCCTCTCCGGCGGAGTTGCGATCCTTGCAGGGACCTTCCTCCTCGCGGGAATGGGGGCCTCCCTCGACTTCGTCGCCGGCGGGGCACCCTCCGTCGCCGCCCTCGCACCGGCCTTCGCCCGGCTCGCCTTCCTCCTCCTCTTCGCCGGCTTCGCCGTGAAGGCCTCCATCGTCCCGCTCCACGGGTGGCTCCCCTCCGCGATGATCGCCCCCACCCCGGTGAGCGGGCTCCTGCACGCCGTCGCGGTGGTGAAGGCCGGGGTCTTCGGGATCCTCCGCCTCCTCCTCTACCTCTACGGCCCGGATCTCGTCGGGAGCCTCGGGCTCCAGAACCTGGTCATCGGCGCCGCGGTCCTGACCATCATCGTCGGCTCCCTTTTCGCGCTCCTTCAGGACGACTTCAAGCTCAGACTCGCCTATTCCACGGTGAGCCAGCTCTCGTACATCGTCCTCGGCGCCGCCATCCTCCTCCCGGGGGGCCTGACCGGGGTCACGGACGCCGGGCGGGCCGCGGCCATCCTCGGCGCAGGCTTCGCCATCGCCGCCCATGCCTTCGGCAAGCTCGCCATGTTCTTCGTCGCGGGGGCCGTGGCCGTGGAGACCGGAAAGACAAAGATCTCGGAGCTCGACGGTCTCGGGCGGAGGATGCCCGCCGAGTTCGGCGCCTTCACCCTTGCCGTCCTCTCGATGGCCGGGCTCCCCCCCATGGCCGGTTTTGTCTCGAAGTGGTACCTCTCGGTCGGGGCCTGGAGCGCGGGTGACTGGTGGATCCTCCTCGTCTTTGCGGCCTCGAGCGTGCTGAACCTCGCCTACTTCCTCCCCATCATCATCCGCGCCTTCTTCCCGGCGTACCAGGGATCGGGATCGGGGGCCCGGCCGACCCTCGCCCTCCCCCTCCTCGCGACGGCGGGGTGCGGGCTCCTCTTCGGGCTCTTCCCCTCCCTTCCCTACGGCCCCTTCACCATCGCGGCCCGGATGGCGGCCGATGTGACTGGCACCGCGATGATGAGCTTCGGGAGCCTTTCGCCCTCCCTCGCCGTCCCGCCCTTCCTCATCTTCCTCATCGGCGGGCCCCTGGTGCTCGCCCTCCGGGGGAGGGCCCGGCAGGCCGGCCTGGTCACCGTCGCAGGCATCGCCCTCCTCGACGTCCTCTTCCTCCCGGGAGGCTACCTCGGTGCATCCGCGGCGGGCGGGGTCTCCCTCTGGCAGGTCCCCTTCATGGGCTACACCCTGACCCTCCTTCGGGTCGACGCCCTCTCCTCCCTCGCCGGGACCATCTTTGCCCTCATCACCTTCCTCGCCGTCCTCTATGCTGCATCCATCGATCGCCCCCGGCTCCACCTCTTCGCCCTCCTGTATGCCGGCGCCTCGATGGGGGCGGTCTTCGCCGGGGACTGGATCACCCTCCTCGTCTTCTGGGAGCTCATGGCCATCATCTCCACCCTGCTTATCTGGGAGGAGGGCGGTGAGGCCATCGGGGCAGGATTCCGGTACTTCCTCTTCCATGGCCTGG
>DATGDI010000254.1:0-12657 GCA_035310965.1 Methanomicrobiales archaeon | reverse complement strand
AGGGCCTTCTGGATCCCGCCGGGGATGCCCACCTCGTCCAAGCTGTACTTTCCTGCCCGGAAGTTTTTGATGATCTCACCCAGGTACGCCTTCACTTCGGGGAACCCCTCGCCCTTCAGGATCATCCCGATGACCTTCCCCTGGACCTCCTTCGTGATCTGGGGGTAGTCGGACCGGCGGAGCTCGAAGCCGACGATGTCGATCTCGTCCACGTCCTTCCCCTCCTTCCAGACGAGGTGCCCGGCGTAGCGCTTCTTCTTCCCCGCCTGGAAGAACCGGCGGTAGATCTTCTCGAACTTGATGGAGAAGTAGTGGGAGTCGGCGTTGAGCGTCTTTTTCGCGAACTCCCGATAGCTCGCGTTCACCGCCGCCTCGATCTTCCGGGCGGCCGCGATGGTATCGGCGGTCTCCATGGACGGGATCTGGACCATGCAGGAGTCCGTGTCCCCATAGATGACATGGTAGCCCATCCCCTCGATGACCGTCCTCGTATGCTCGATGATGGCCCTCCCCACCGAGGTCACCGCCGATCCGATCTCCCGGTCATAGAGCCGGAACCGGGCATACCCCGAGACCCCGTAGTAGGTGTTCATGATGACCTTGAGGACGTTCTGCTGGAGGTCGTAGAGGACGAACTCGGGGGAGCCGAAGGGGTACCCGTCGCGGAGCTTCTTCTTCTGCTCCCGCTCCTTCAGGAGCTCGGCGATGATGGACCGGGTGAGGCCATCGGGCTCCCGCCGGAACCGGACTCCGTTCGGTGCCCGGTACTCCCCGTCGGGGTCCTTGGTCTCCGGCGAGGCATTGATGGTCATCATGGCCATGGGGTACAGGGACTTCAGGTCGAGAACGACGACGTTCTCCTTCACGCCCCGGGTGGGGTCGAAGACCGTCGCCCCCTCGAACTCCTCGGCGGCAGCGAAGCCCTTTGAGGGGAGCACGAACCGGCCCGATGCCTTCCTGAGGATGTAGATGTCGATGACCGAAGAGGAGTTGAGGGTCCGGTCCAGGGGGCAGCCGACGTAGCGGGCGATCTCCCGGTAGAACTCGACGATGTGATTCTTCCGGTTGATGGCCACGCAAAGCTCCACGTCCTTCCGGTTGTAGTCGACGAGCTGGCCGGGGTCCTCCCTCCAGAGGGACGAGAGGGTGCCCGTGAAACGGATCTTCGTCTCCCCGACCTCTTCCTCGGCGACGGAATCCAGCCGGTAGGACTCCCGCTGGCTCCCGTGCATCTTCTTGTACCCGTCCAGGAGATCGAAGAGGGCCCTTCCCCGGAGCGCAACCCGCTCGGTCCGTTCCTCGAGACGGGCAAGCAGGGTCGGGGAGAGCCCGAGGATCTCCATCCGGGCGATGATGTAGGGGATGTCGAACTCGAGGATGTTCCAGCCCGAGAGGACGTCGGGGTCCCGCTCTTTCAGGTACCGGGCGAGGGCGAGGAGCATTTCCTTCTCCTCCCGGTACACCTCGACCGTGATCTTCTCGCCGGCCTGCGGAGCAAGGGGTACCCCTCCACCGGCAGGGAAAACGAAACTCGTGTAATCGTCCTGGAAGGAGTCCCAGCAGGTAACGGCGATAATCTTGTCCCGGTCCGGCTCGGGGAGGCCTCTCTCGTCCTCGCACTCGATGTCGAAGATGCAGACCCGGGCAGGGGCATTCACCTCGGCAGGGCGCAGGGAACGGTAGTCAGTCTGGACCGAAGGGGCCTCCACCCCACCGGTGAGGCCGGTGTCGATGAGGAACCGGGTGGCAAAGGGGATATCGGCCTCGAAGTGGTGGAACCGCTCACGGAAATCCCGGACATCTGTCGGCCGGCGCGTGTACATGCGGGACAGGGTGTCGCCCCGGATCGAACGGTATTCACGGTCGGTCTCGATCTCGAGCCCGGAGGGGAGCGGGCCGCCGGCGACCTCCTCGAAGGGCGCGTAGAAGTAGGGCCGGAAACCCGTTACCTCGAGGTGGACCGCGGACCCGTTCCCGTCCCGGCCGAAGATGTGGATGAGGGGGCCCTGGGGGCTGTTCGTGTACTCCACCTGGTTGATGGCGATGCGGATCCCCGAGAAATCGGAAAGGGTCCGGGCAACGGTCCGCTTCTCGAAACCCGGGAGTGCGCCCAGGGATCCTCCCTCACCCATGGAGCCCCCGGGAGAGATCGGCGAGGAATGCCCCGGCCTCCCGGAGGTGCTCCTCCTCCCACGGGTCCAGGGGCCACTCCTCGATCCTTCGTATGCCCTCCTTACCGATCCGGGTCGGCACCCCCAGGGAGCATCCCGAGAGCCCGTACTCCCCGTCGAGGACGCAGGAGCAGGGAACAGGCGGCTCCTCCCCCTGCAGGATGGATCGGATGAGCCGGGTGATGTGCCATCCGGGGCCGAAGATGGTCCCTCCCTTCCCCTTGATGATCTCCATGGAGGCGCCCCGGAGGCTCATGAGGATCTTCTCCCGGGTCTCCGTGTCCACGGGATTCCCCAGCGGGTGGAAGAGGGGGACCTGGTGTTCGCCGTGTTCCCCGAGCACGTACCCGGGTCCCCTGATCCCGGAGGAACCGAGGATGCGCCGGAACCGGGCGCTGTCCAGCTGGCCGCCGAAGCCGATGCACCGTTCCCGGGGGATGCCGGCCCTCATGGCGAAGAAGTAGTTCAGGATGTCCATCGGGTTCGTCACGGTGACAAAGACCCCGGAGAACCCTTTCAGGAGCGGGAGGCAGGTCTCGGCGATGGGGAGGTTGATACCGAGGAGGTCCGCACGGGTCTTTATCGCCGGGTTCCGCGAGACCCCTGCCGCGTAGACACAGATGTCGGCCTCCCTGATGCCGGCCGTGTCCGTGGAGACCCCGATGTCGAGGCCGCAGTCCTGGAGGTCCAGGACCTGGGCCTGGAGCAGGGGGGTGTTCACGTCATAGAGGACGAGCTCGTCCACGAGCCCCTCGAGGGCAGAGACGTAGGCCGCCTCGCCCCCGATCTTCCCTACCCCGATGACGGCGAGGGTACTCATCAAGCCTAGACTATGGGTATCCTATTAAATAAATAAACGCAGACTCTCTTCGGATGATCAGGTCTCCGTCCGGACCCGTCACGGTGGGGGGAGTCGGCCTCCGGAACCATCTCATCCTCGCGGCCGGGATTCTCGGGACCACCGGCGCCTCCCTCGGGAGGATCCTCCGGGAGGGCGCCGGCGGGGTGGTAACCAAGTCCATCGGGCCCGTTCCCCTCGAGGGCCACCCCGGCCCGTGCCTGGTGGTCCAGGAGGGGGGGCTCCTGAACGCCATGGGCCTCCCGAACCCGTCCCGGGACTTCGCCGGCGAGCTCCCCGCCCTCCGGGGGGAACCCGTGGTCGTGAGCATCTTCGGCGGGGATCCCGGGGAGTTCGCGAGGGTCGCGTCCTGGTTCGCGGACTCTGCCGTAGGTTTTGAGCTGAACCTCTCCTGCCCCCATGCCGAGGGGTTCGGGTCGGCCCTCGGGACAGACCCGGGTCTCGTGGAGGAGTGCACCCGGGCGGTGAAGGCCCTCGGGAGGCCGACCTGGGTAAAGGTCACCCCGAACGTAACCGACATCACGGAGATCGGTGCGGCGGCCGAGCGGGGCGGGGCCGACGCCATCGTCGCCATCAACACGGTGAAGGCCATGCGCATCTCGGTCCCGATGGGAAGGCCGATCCTCGGGAACCGCTTCGGGGGCCTCTCGGGAAAAGCGATCTTCCCCATCGCGGTCAGGTGCGTGTACGAGCTCTACGACGCCTGCGATATTCCCATCGTCGGGTGCGGCGGGATCTCCACGGCAGATAACGTGGTGGAGATGATGATGGCGGGGGCGGCCGCCGTCGAGATCGGGACCGCCGTCCTGGATGACATCGGGATCTTCAGGAAGATCGCACGGGATCTCTACACCCCTGACGGAAAGAAGACCGAAGAGATCGTGGGGTGCGCCCATGGATGACGGACTTCCACGGACCGTCTCCATCAGGGGGATCGTGAGAGAGACCCCGAAGATCCGGACCTTCCACCTCTCGGAATCCTTCCGGTTCACCCCCGGGCAGTTCGTGATGGTCTGGGTGCCGGGGGTGGACGAGATCCCCATGGCCCTCTCGGGGAAGAACTCCATCTCGGTCCAGGAGGTTGGGGACGCGACCTCTGCGATGTTCGCCCTGAATGAAGGCGATCTCCTCGGGATCCGGGGACCTTACGGCCAGGGGTTTTCAATCCAGGGAATGGTCCTCGCGATAGCAGGAGGTATCGGCTCCGCGCCCCTTCTCCCCCTCGCAATGGAGGGGCATGTCGGGGTCTTCCTCCTCGGGGCCGGAACAGAAAAAGATCTCCCTTTCAGGAAGGCTCTCGCCGGTAAGACTGCCCTGAGGATCGCGACCGACGACGGGTCCGAGGGCCGCCGTGGACCTGTCACGGTCCTCCTGGACAGGGTTGACCTCCAGGCATTCGATCATATCTGTGTCTGCGGTCCCGAGCCGATGATGCGGGCGGTGTTGAAAAGCCTTCACGATGAAGGGATCGCGGACCGGGGACAGTTCTCCCTCCACCGGTACATGAAGTGCGGCGTCGGGTTATGCGGGTCGTGTGCCATCGATCCAACCGGGCTCCGGGTATGCCGGGAGGGACCGGTCATCCGGGGTGACCGGCTCATCGGGAGCGAGTTCGGGATGTACTCCCGGGACGGGAGCGGCCGGCGGCACCCGGTTCCCTGAGCACCGGGCCGAAATCCCAGATATACTTTTCCAAAGCCTTTTTCATGCCCATTCTGGGTCAGCATCTTTATCTGCGCAGGCGCTCCATCCTCCCTTATCCGCGAATGAAGCTGAAGGTTACCATCGACGAGCTCATCACGGACCGGCTGAGGGCAAAGGGCGTCGAGTTCAACGTCGGGAGGGTCATCGAGGCCTGGGAGGAGGAACCGGGCCCGACCCCGATGCCCGGCATCGCCACCCTCCGGTCCTGGGACCGCACCCTTCTCTCGAAGTACCATCCCTTCTACCTTCCTTTCTGCGACCTCTGCTGTCTCTGCACCATGGGAAAATGCGACCTCTCGGGGGGAAAACGGGGGGCCTGCGGGATCGACATGGCCGCGCAGCAGTCCCGGATCGTCCTCCTCGCCTGTGCCATGGGGGCCGCCACCCACGCCGGGCACATGCGCCATCTCCTCTCCAGGCTCATCGGCTCCTTCGGCCGGGACCATCCCATCGATGTCGGGTCCTCGGTCCTCCTGGAGGCCCCCCATGCCCGGCTCGTGACAGGCATCAAGCCGAAAACCCTCGGGGATCTCGAGGATATCGCGGCCTACTGTGAGGGGGAGATCACCCAGCTCCTCTCCTGCTGCCACACCGGCCAGGAGGGAGATCCTCTCGACCTCGAATCGAAGGTCCTCCACGCGGGGATGATCGACCACGTGGCCCTGGAGGGGAGCGACCTCGCCCAGATCTCCGCCTACTCCTTCCCGAAGGGGGAGGCCGAGACGCCCCTCGTGGAGTGCGGGCCGGGGTGCCTTGATCCCGGTAAGCCGGTCATCCTCGTCATCGGCCACAACGTCCCCCCTGCCATCGCCATCTCTGATGCCATGCGGGAGATGGGCGTCGAGAACCAGATCGAGGTCTGCGGGATCTGCTGCACCGCCCTCGACCTTACCCGGTACAACCCGGGAGCCCGGATCGTGGGCGCCCTGTCCCAGCAGCTCAGGTTCATCCGCTCTGGCATGGCCGACGTCATCGTGGTGGACGAGCAGTGCATCCGCACCGACGTGCTCAGGGAGGCGATGAAGACCGGTGCCCCTCTCATCGTCACGAATGCAAAGAATCTCCAGGGGCTCGCGGACCGCACGAAGGACGATCCGGAGGAGATCGTCCGTTCCCTCGTCGACGGGAAGGAACCGGGGGCGGCCATCCTCGATCCGGACAAGGTCGGGGAGGTGGCGGTCAGGGTGGCCATGGAGATAGCCCCGAGTCGAAAAAGTTCGATGAAGCTACCGGACCGAGCCTCCCTCATCGAGGTCGCAAAGACCTGCACCGGCTGTTTCAGCTGCATGCGGGCCTGCCCGAACGACCGGGAGATCACGACGGCGGTAACGGCAGCCGCCTCGGGGGATCTCGCGCCCCTCGCCGCCCTCTACGACGCCTGCATCGGCTGTGGCCGGTGCGGCGGGGCCTGCCCCGCGGGTCTCGATCCTCATGACCTCATCGCCGGTGCATACCGCCTCCTCTTCCCCGCCGAACGGTACCACATCCGGGCCGGTCGCGGGCCCATCCAGGACACCGAGATCCGTGCAGTCGGGGGACCCATCGTCATGGGCGAGATCCCCGGGGTCGTTGCCACCGTAGGATGTTCGAACTACCCGGGGAGCTGGAACGACGTCGGCTCCATGGCCGAGGAGTTCCTGAAGCGGCGCTATATCGTGGTCACCTCGGGGTGCACGGCTATCTCCATCGGGATGTACCGGAACGAGAACGGCGAGGGGCTCTACGACATCTACCCGGGACGGTTCGATGCCGGTGGCCTCGTGAACGTGGGCTCCTGCGTCTCGAACGCCCATATCTCCGGGGCCGCCGTGAAGATCGCAAACATCTTTGCGAAAAGGAAGCTCAACTCCAACTACGAGGAGATCGCCGACTACGTCCACCACCGGGTCGGGGCGGTCGGCATCGCCTGGGGGGCCATGTCCCAGAAGGCTGCGGCCATCGCCGCAGGGTTCTGGCGCCTCGGCATCCCGGTCATCGCCGGTCCCCACGGGGCCAAGTACAGGCGGATGCTCCTCGGGAGAAGGGATCGGGAGGAGGACTGGTTCGTCCTGGATGCCCGGAGCGGGGAGCGGGTCTATGCCGGCCCGGTCCCGGAGCACCTCTTTACCGTGGCGGAGACGAGGGAGGAGGCCATGGTGCTCGTGCCCAAGCTCTGCATGCGGCCCAACGACACGGTGAAGGGGAGGTCCATCAAGCTGAACCATTACATCGACCTCCACCGAAGATTCTTCGGGCGCATGCCGGATGATCTCCCGCTCCTCGTCCGGACGAGGGCAGACATTCCCATCACCATGAAGGACGAGGTGGTCCGTGTTCTCGACGAGCAGGGCTGGAGGGAGAGCGATCGGCCCATCCCCGATCCCACCCTTCTCCCGAGGCTCGTGAAGGGAGGGAAAACCGCGTGAAGGGCGAGGCCTGGCTCCGGGCGGAGACCCCGGCGATCATCAGGGCAACCCTCATCGAGAAGCCCGGGGTGGCCGCGAAGCTCCTGAGGAGAGCAAAGAACCCGGTCATCGTGGTGGGCCACGAGGCCGCGGGGGAGAAGGGATCCACTCTCCTCGATTCCCTCGTCCGGATCGCAAAGGCCATCGACGCTCCCGTGATCGCCACCGGCGGGGTTTCGGCTGAACTCGGAAGGAGGGGATATAGCCCGGTGTCCGTCATGTCTGCCATGGAGGCAGGCGACCGGCTCCTGGACCCTTCATGGGAGGCTGCGCCCGGCCGTAGCCCCCCGGACTACGCCTTCCTGCTCGGGATCCCCTTCCCCATCGCCGCGGTCGTCGATGCGGGCCTCGCGTCCTTTGCCCGGGACCACCTGAAAATCGTGTCCCTCGACCGGCGGTACCACCCCCACTGCGACCTCTCCCTCCCCAACCAGACCCGGGAGGAATGGGAGAAGACCCTGGAGGCCATCGCGAGGGAGGTGGAGAAGGGATGAGCGCGAGGGAGGGGATGTTCTCGGATATCCCCGTCGAGGTCGGGGTGGTCTACGAAGGGGAGCGGGTCCGGAAGCAGCAGATGCATGCCGAATTCGGCGGCCCCGGGGTGAAGGAAAAGTACGAGATCCTGGAGGTGAAGGGGCCGGGAGAGGTAAAGGACGGAAAGATCACCCTCATCGGGCCCGACTTCGCAGAGATCCCCGAGGCCTCGAGCCTCCCCTTCGGAACCGAAATCGCGGTCTCCGGAAAAGGGGTCGAGCCGGACATGGCCGGGGTCATGGAGCGGAGGATCCATGACTTCTCCAACTGGATCGAGGGCTACATGCACCTGAACCAGCGGGATGCCATCTGGATCCGGGTGGACAAGAGGTCGGTGAAAAAGGGCCTCTCGCTCCGCCACATCGGCCTCGTCATTTCCCGGCTCCTGAAGAGTGCTATCCCCCTCATCGAGGCCGTCGAGGTGACCTTCATCACCGATCCGGCGGAGGTGACCCGGCGTATCGGGAGGGCGCAGGCGATTTTCGAGGAGCGGGATGCCCGCACCCGTGGAATGACCGACGAGGACGTCGGGGTCTTCTTCGGCTGCACCCTCTGCCAGTCCTTTGCTCCCCCTCATGTCTGCGTCATCACCCCCCAGCGGTACGCGAACTGCGGGGCCATTTCCTGGATGGACGGGAGGGCCGCGTCCCGGGTCGACCCGAAGGGACCCATCTTCGAGATCGCGAAGGGCGAGTGCGTGGACCCGGTAACCGGGGAATACACGGGGGTCAACACAGTCGTGAAGGAAAAATCCCTCGGGAACGTGGAGCGGGTCCAGCTCTACTCGGCCTTCGGGTACCCCCACACCTCCTGCGGCTGCTTCGAGTGCACCACCTTCTTCGTCCCCGAGTGCGACGGCCTCGGGATAGTGCACCGCGACTTCCGGGGCACGACCCCGACCGGTCTCTCCTTCGGCGCCATCGCCGATTCGACCGCCGGGGGAAGGCAGGTGGACGGCTTCCACGGCCTCTCCTTCGAATACATGAGGTCCCCGAGGTTCCTCGCCGCGAGCGGCGGATGGCGGCGGATCGTCTGGCTCCCCTCGGAGCTGAAGGAGCGGATGAAGGGCATCATCCCGGCCGATCTCTTCGACGCCATCGCCACCGAGAAGGACGTGACCACGGTGGGAGAGCTCGTCGACTTCCTCAGGGCGCACCACCATCCCGCCATGGAAGGGATGAAGGCGCCCGAACCGGTCACGGCCACCGCCACAAATCCCGGGAAGGAGGCCCCGCGATTGCAGACCGCCCCCCAGAACACGGTGACCATCCCCGGGGGAAGCGTGAGCCTCACCCTGAAGAACGTGAAGATCCATGCCGAGCGGATGATCATCCGGAAGCAGCAGGAGTGAGGGGATGGGAGAGGACGACGGGGACCTGGTAAGAATCCTCCTCGAGCTCCTCCAGGCCTCGGGAGAGGTCGAGCTCCAGGACATAGCCATCGCCGCCGAGGAGCTCACCATCAGCTTCGAGGGGCGGGCGGCCCTTTCCCGGCTCCTCGCCGAGGAGCTCGCCCTCGCGGCTCCCGAGAAGCTCTGCGAGGTGGAGTATCACCCGCCGGTCCACACCTACCCGGGCTCCATCGTGGAGGTAACCCTCGGGGCGGGGCGGGCCGAGGGAGGCACCCGGGCCCGGCCGGTCACCATCGGGGGAGAAAGGGCCCCCGCCTTCCACACCTTCCAGGAGATTCCCCTCCATCCCCCGGTCATCGCGGGGTCCATCTTCGATACAGCACCGCCCCTCCCCGCCCCGGTCAGGGCATTCTTCGGGGATGCCCTCCAGGACCCCTGCGAGTGGGCGAGGCTCTGGGTGAAGAAATACGGGGCCGACCTCGTGGACCTGGACCTCACGAGCACCGATCCCTACATCAAGGACACCCCGGTGCAGGACGCGGCCCGGCTCGTCGAGGACCTCCTCCAGGCGGTCGACGTCCCTATCATCATCGGGGGATCAGGGAACCCCCAGAAGGACGCCCGGCTCCTCCCGAAGGTGGCCGAGGTCTGCGAGGGGGAGCGGGTCCTTCTCTCCTCGGCGACCCTCGATATGTGGAAGCCTCTTGCCGAGGCGGCGAAGCGGCACGGCCAGCTGGTCCTCGCCTGGTCCCCCATCGACATCAACCAGGCGAAAGAACTGAACCGGAACCTCACCGGCTACATCACCCAGTCCCAGATCATCATGGACCCGACCTCTGCCGCCCTCGGGTACGGCCTCGAGTACGCCTACAGCGTCATCGAGCGTATCCGGCTCGCCGGGCTCATGGGCGACCGGGAGGTCCAGTCCCCGCAGGCGGCCGGGACCGCGAACTCCTGGGGAGCCCGGGAGGCCTGGAAGAGGGATCCCACCCTCGGGCCGAGGGAACTCCGGGGCCCGATGTGGGAGCTTACCGGGAGCCTCGCCTACCTCCTCGCGGGGGTTGACCTCTTCATCATGCTCCACCCCGGCGCGGCCCGGACCGTGAAGGATATCGTGGGATGGCTCTCCGGTGGCTCGGCACCCCCGACCTTCCGGGAGCTCATCGGGGTGGGGAAGTGAGGGCATGAAGCAGATCGGCCCGATGAAGGTCTACCCGCTTCTCCCGAAGACCAACTGCGGGGTCTGCGGGCCGAAGACCTGCATGGGGTTCGCGGTCCAGCTCTGCGAGCGGAGCGCCGCCCTCGAGGAATGCCCGCCCCTTCTCGAGGAGAAGTACCGGGAGAGCCTGGTCCGGCTCCGGGAGATCTTTGCCCCGGCGGTGAAGGAGGTGGTCATCGGGAGCGGGGACCACCGGATCACCATCGGCGGCGCCCTCGTCCTCATGCGCCACGAACTCCGGTACACGAACCCGCCGGCTATCGCCGTCGTGGTCGACGACAGCATGACCGATGAGACGGTGATGAAGCGGGTCCAGGAGACAAACTACTTCCACTACAAGTACATCGGGAAGATCCTCACCCTGGACGCGATCGCCATCAGGTCGGCGGATGACAGCCCGCAGAAGTACGGGAAGCTCGTGGAGATGGTGGCCAAGTCGACCCAGCTCCCCCTCATCCTCTGGACCCACAGCCCCGCGGTGATGGAGGAGGGAGTGAAGGCCGTCCATGCCCGGCGGCCCCTCCTCTACCCCGCGACCCGGGACAACTGGAAACAGATGGGGGAGCTCGCCCTCCGGTACCGGTGCCCCCTCGGGGTCTATGACCACGAGATCCGGATGCTCCGTTCCATCGTGAAGACCCTCCGGGTCATGGGGGTGGACGACCTGGTCCTCGACCCGGGCTGCGGGTTCCGAGGAGATCTGCGGGAGACGGTGAGCGCCCTCACCCAGATCCGGATCGCGGCCATCCGGGACGAGGACGAGCTCCTGGGGTACCCCTTGGCCGGCGCGCCGGCCACCCTCTGGGAGAAGCTCTATGCCGAGGGAAAGGACGTCATCCGGTGGAAGGAGGCCTGCCTCGCGGCGATGATGGTGGTGCGGTATGTGGACCTCCTCATGGTCTCATCGGCCTCGAAGTGGTCCACCCTCCCCCTCGTCGTGCTGCGGAACAATATCTACAACGACCCCCGGAAGCCCGTCTCGGTGGAGCCCGGCCTCCGGACCTTCGGGGAGCCCGACCCGAAGGAGGCCCCGGTCTTCCTCACCTCGAACTTCGCCCTCACCTACTACACCGTGCTCTCGGACATCGAGAAGCTCGACTGCCACCTCCTCGTGGTGGACACCGAGGGGATGAGCGTCGACTCGGCGGTGGCCGGGAGAAAGTTCACGGGGGCGAAGGTCGCCGAGGTGGTTGCATCCTCCGGGATCGCCGAGAAGGTCTCCCACCGGACCCTGATCATCCCCGGCCTCGCGGCACGCCTGAAGGGGGACATCGAGGACGCGACCGGCTGGGACGTCATCGTAGGGCCGAGGGACTCGTCTGCCATCCCGGGCTATGTCAAGGCCAAGTGGTACGGGCAGGATCACACCCCAGGGTGGTCAGCCCGGTGATGAAGGGGGGAAAGCGACGCCGGTTCCAGACCTGAAAGAGATCCTCTCCATCCTCCTCGACTTCAAGGGGGAGAAGGTGAGGTCCTTCTGCGAGGGAAGGATCGCGGAGGGCGGGGATCCCCACGGGATCTTCTCCGAGCTCTCGGCAGGTCTCGACGAGATCGGGAAGGGATTCGAGGGAACAGGCCGGACCCGCTACTTCACATCGGACCTCATCGTTTCCGGCCGGAACATGAAAAGGGCCCTCGGCATTCTCCGGCCCCACTTCTCACCTTGCGGTGAGAAAGGCTTCCCACCTTGCGGTGAGAAAGGTTTCCCACCTTGCGGTGAGAAAGGCTTCCCACCTTGCGGTGAGAAAGGCTTCCCACCTTGCGGTGAGAAAGGTTTCCCGAGGACCGGGCGGGGCAGGGGCCTCGTCCTCCTGGGGACGGTGAAGGGGGATGTCCATGACATCGGGAAGATGATTTTCGCCGTGACCCTTGAGAGTAACGGCTTCTCCTGCATCGATCTCGGTGTGGACGTGGACAAGGAAATCTTCGCCGAGCGGGTGACGCAGGACCGGCCCGACATCCTTTCCCTCTCCGCCCTCCTCTCCTCCACCCTTCCCGCCATGAGGGAGGTGCTCGACGAGCTCGGGAGGAGGGGACTCAGGCAGCAGGTGAAGGTCATCGTCGGGGGCCACGCCGTGACCGGGGAGTTCGCCCGGGAGATCGGGGCGGACGCCTATGGCGAGGATGCTATCGACGGCCTGAAGAAGTGCCTCTCCTTCGTCGGAGCAGGGGAATGAAGATCGGGATCCTCTACGCCGGCCCCTTCGGGGAGCAGATGATCAACCACATCTCCCTCTCCGGTTTCGGCGACCGGATCGTGGCGGTGTACGAACTCACCCCCGGGAAAATCCCGGGCGGGGCTCGGCCGGAGGACATCTGGGAGAATCCCGAGAAGTTCATCCCCGGCGACCTCCCCGATGCCACCTGCGACCTGA
>DATGDI010000253.1:0-9906 GCA_035310965.1 Methanomicrobiales archaeon | reverse complement strand
AACGCCGCATCCGGCGCAGAGCTCGGACTTCACGTCCAGGGTGATGGCCTTGCCATCCCTCACACAGTAGATCTTTTCCTTTGTTACGGGATCCACGGTGTGCAGCTCCAATGCGTTCACGGGGCATGCAACCACACAGTTGTTACAGCCGGTACAACGATCCAGATTCACGTGTACAGCGAATGCCATGTTTGCACGCACCAGCTCTATCGATTTAAAATCGATCACCATCAGGTGGTCGAAGCCGGTAATTAAATCTTCTGAAAATTCGCAGAGGCCAGATTTCGCCCGGACTCCCGCAAAAGCCTCAGAAGATTTATAAATATATTTTGATTTTTGGACCTTATTAAATATATGTAATGGTGTCGCTTCCAGTCGAATTTTCCGGAAAAGAGATCAAATGATAACATTCTTTAATGGACCCGGTGAATGTGTGGTGAAAAGGGGTGAATGATTTTGGAGATAAATGGCGTGAAAATCGATGATACCTACGCAGAAGCGTTCCCGATATTCGTTTCCCGCGTAATCGTGACCGCAGCGACCCGGAACTGGGCGTTAAAGGCCGCGACTGAAGCCACGGGTTTTGCGACCTCGTGCATCGGTTGCGCGGCTGAAGCGGGCATCGATCACTATATGGCGCCCGGTGAGACCCCCGATGGAAGGCCGGGCTACGCGATCCTCATCTGCAACCCCAAGAAGGACAAGCTGAAGGAGCAGCTCATCGAACGGATCGGGGAGTGCATCCTCACCGCCCCGACCACCGCCGTCTTCAACGGGATCACGGATGCACCCGAGAAGCTCCCCGTAAAACTCCACTTCTTCGGCGATGGGTACGAGCACCAGGTGAAGGTCGGCGACCGGTCCTGCTGGGCCATCCCCATCATGGAGGGCGAGTTCATCACCGAGGAGGAATTCGGGGTCGTAAAAGGGGTCGCCGGCGGGAACTTCTTCATCATGGGCGAGAACCAGATGGCCGCCCTCACGGGGGCAGAGGTCGCTGCCGAGGCCATCGAAACGGTCAGGGGTGCGATCCTCTCCTTCCCCGGCGGGATCGTGGCGAGCGGCTCCAAGGTCGGCTCCAAGAAATACGCAAAATTTATGAAGGCTTCCACGAACGAGGCCTACTGTCCCACCCTCCGCGAGAAGGTCCCGGACACGAAAGTCCCGGTAGGCATCGGGGCCATCTACGAGCTCGTTATCGATGGCGTGGACGCAAAGGCCATCGAGGCGGCGATGCGTGCCGGGATAAAAGCCGCCTGCATGGTCCCGGGCGTGAAGGTCATCAGCGCCGGGAACTATGGCGGGAAGCTCGGTCCCCACCAGTTCAAACTCCATTCCATCCTCTGATCCACTTTTTTACCTCAATAGCGATTTCCCGAAGAGATCCTCGATTTTGACATGGGATTCCTGGTATGGAAATTCCAGGCATAATTCGATTTTTCTTCTTGGGGTGCTCTCGGGGGGGCTACGCCACCCCCACCGCACGGGCAACCCCCCAGTGTCTGGGAATTCCGATACTACAATCCACGGTATAGAGAGGCCTATCGTAAATGCGGGGGACGCCGAAGCGGCGGGGGGCGAGCCGAAGGCGAGTCCCCCAGGAGCGTCCGGGGATTGATCTTATGGTTCGATTCGGGTGTTAGTTGGATGGGGTAATTTTATTCAGATTGGGTCAGATTTGATTTTATTGTTCAATGCTTTCGGGGGTTTTTGTCACACCCGTTGCAACGGGCCTCCTCATTGTTTCGGGCGTTTGCTATATCGGCTCCGCATGATTCTCCCCGAAATCGAAGCGATGATTTTATCTTTGTGAACGATTATTTTGTTAACGATAATTTCGTTTACAAATCCCATCCTCTCCGGAGATTCCGATGGAGAAAGAGCATCCCGGTCGCATCACGGAACCCTACATCATCCACTACCCCCAGATCGTCGGAGTGGCGGATCCCACCGGGGCCCGGGTGGAGGTCGTGGAGTTCTTCGACTGCGTTGGAGGGGCGATGTGGGCGAAGCACCACTACCGGAAGAGCCCTCTCGTCGAATCGGCCCGGACCGTCGGTGCCACCACCCGCTACGTCCTCCGGGCCGGTTCGGCCCGCCTCCAACTCCAGGGCTCGACCTTCGCCGCGGGCATCTCGGAGGCCCGGGTGGAGGGGAACGAGATCGCCGTCACCTATGTCGGTCTGGGCGGGGGAGGCGTGGGGGCATCCATCTGCCGCTCGACGGCAAAAGGCGTGAACCGCTGCATCTCCGACCCTTCGGGCGGGGGAAAGGTCGCAGGATCCACCGTCTGGCTTCCCCGGCGGGAAAGGGTCCTCATCGGGATCGACGACACCGATACACCGGAGGAGGGGGCGACCTGGACCCTCGCCCATAACATCGCGAAGGCCGTCGAGGACGACCGGTCCCGGTACCTCTCCCACACCCTCGTCCAGCTCTTCCCGGTCCCTTACCGGACCAAGAACTGCGTCGCCACGGTCTGCGAGTTCGCCACCTCAGACCCGGAATCCCTGGTCGGGAAATTCCACCGCCTGCTCAGGAAGTACACCCTCTCGGAGAAGACCGGAATGGGGGTCTTCCGGGGGTTTGACCCCTCGAGCCTCCTTGACTTCGCCCGGAGGGTGAAGCGGGGCGAGGTGACGGATGCTGATCTCGGCCTCGCCGTCCGGGATTCGGTGGATATCGTGATGGACGGGAGGGGGAAAATCGGGGCCGTGGCAGCTATCCCCTTCTACACGGATTACGACGAGGCGCTGGTTGCATGGAATGGAAACGGGTAAAGGCGGAGCTCCTCGCGGCGAACACGGTGAGGCTGGAGGGTGAACCCTGCACCGGTTTCATCTCCCGCTCGACTGCCGGGCCGACGGCAGGGGGTGAGGGTTCGGTCTTCTTTTCGCAGGGTGGCCGGCGGGTGCGGCTCTCCGTCTCCAGGAATGGCCGGGTAAGGCTGCATCACCTTGGGAAGGGCAGGGTGACGCTCAACCTCGGGGATATCGAGATCGAGGGGACCCTCGAGCCCGCCGGACTCCATTGCCCCCGCCAGGCCTATGTGAACGTGAGCGAACGGTGTATCTTCCGCTGCCGATACTGCACCGTGCCCCTGCAGGCCGGCGGGATCAAGGACCCTGAGGCCATCGTAGCCCGGGTCCGGGAGGTGCTTGACCGGGTGGATGCCATCGCCATCACCTCCGGGGTCTCTGACTCGCTGGAGACCGAGGAACAACGGGTCCTCAACCTGGTAAAGCGCCTCGTACCTCTCGGGAAACCGGTCGGGGTGTCTATCTACCCGTTGCCCGGGACACCCGGGCGCCTCCATGACCTGGGTGTATCCGAGGTGAAATGGAACCTGGAGGCTGCGACACCGGAACTCTTCGCCCGCATGTGCCCCGGCCTGGATTACGAGGCCATCTGGAAGGCCCTCAGGGATTCGGTGAAGCTCTTCGGGAGGGGGAGGGTGTATTCCAACGTCATCTTCGGCCTCGGAGAGACCGACGAAGAACTGGAGAGGTGCATCGAGGACCTCACCTCCTCGGGGATCATCCCGGTTCTCAGGCCCCTGAACCCTGCCGCCGGGCTCGCCTCGGTCCCCCGGCCGACGGCAGAACGGATCCTCAAGGTCTGCGGGATCCTTGAAAAGGCGCTTCGCCGGCACGGGCTTTCCACGAAGATGGCACGGACCATGTGCACCGCATGCACGGGATGCGATCTCGTCCCCGGGAGGGATACATGAAGGGCGAGGAGGTTCTTGCGAAGGCGATCCGGCGCTCCGCCGACCGGTTCTACACGGTCCCGGGCCACCCGGTCACCGGCCTTGCGAGGCTTCTATCTGCAGAGCTCGTCACAAACGAGAAGGTAGGGCTTGAATATGCTCTCGGCGATTCGCTGCAGGACCGGAGAGCCGCCGTGGTGGTGAAGAACGTGGGGCTGAATGCCTGCGCCGACCCGCTCGTGAATGCCACCACCCAGGGGCTCCGGGCGGGAGTGGTGGTGGTGGCGGGTGACGACCTGGAGGCCAAGGGCTCCCAGAATGTCCAGGATTCACGGTATTACGGGGAGCTCGCCCAGGTCCCCGTCCTGGAGCCCGACGGGGCGACCTGCGCCGCGGCGGTGGAGGAGGCATTCCGGGCATCGGAGAGGTTCTCCCGTGTCGCCATCCTCCGGGTCACCACCCCTCTCCTCGAAGGGGATTGCGACCCGGGGCTGGTGGACCGCGAGAACAGGACCGGATCCCTCGCAGATCCCGAGCTGACCATGCGGGGCCGGACGATGGCCGCCGACATGAGGACCCGTGAACTCTTCCGCTGGTCCACGGAGAGCCCTCTGAACCGCCTGGGATCCCGGAAGGGGGGCTCCGTCGGTGCGGCGGCCGGGAAGGGTGAAGGCCGGATTGTCACGGTGTACCCGCCTCCTGCAGGTGCGGACAGACTCTCCGGCCTTACCGAGCTGGGCCGGCCCTTCCTCCGGGAGCACCGCTTCCTCGAACCGCCTCCCGATCCAGGACAACCCGAGAGATTCTCCACCCGGGGGCATTTCCGGACCTTCTGCCCCTCCTGCCCGTTCAAGGGGGTGATGGCCACCCTCAAAGAAAAGGGGCTCCGGGCCATCTGCGACATGGGCTGTTCCGTTCTTGCCATGAACCCGCCCTATCAGGTCGGGGTGGCGGCCTATGGTCTCGGGTCATCCGTGGCGGTGGCCGCGAGGTCGACGGGAATTGCCCTCTGCGGGGACTTCGCCCTCCTCCACTCGGGGGTGAATGCGCTCGTGGACACCTACGAGAAGCATCTCCCGCTCCTCTGCATCGTTCTTGCGAACAATCGGCTCGGGATGACCGGGGGACAGCCGGGATACGATCCGGTCCCCTACATCGGGTGGGCGAACCCGGTGATCATCCCTGCCGATCATCCGGACCTTTCCCGCCACATCCGGAAGGGGAAGGGGCCGAGAACCGTGATTGTCGAGGGAAACTGCCCCGAGGGGGAAACGTATGAAACCGTGGCATGTGGAAATCTGTGACGTAACGCTCAGGGACGGCGAGCAGACCCCGGGGGTCTCCTTCACCCGCGAGGAAAAGATGAACATCGCCCAGATCCTCGACCAGGTCGGGGTGGAGGTCATCGAGGCGGGATTCCCCATCACCTCGCCTTACGAGAAGCAGTGCGTGACCGCCATCGCGGGGCAGGGGCTCAATGCACGCATCTGCTGCCTTGCCCGGGCGAGGAAGGAGGACATCGATGCAGCCCTCGACTGCGACGTGGACATGGTCTCGGTTTTCATCGCGACCTCCGACCTGCACATCAGGACCAAGTACCGGAAACCCCGGGAGCAGGTCCTCGCCGGCGCCCTGACCATGGTCGAGTACGCCCATGACCATGGTCTCCAGGTGAGGTTTGCCGCAGAGGACGCGTCGAGAACCGATCCGGCCTTCCTGAAGGAGGTCTTCACCGGCGGGGCGGAGCACGGGGCAGACCTCCTCTCCTTCGCCGACACCGTCGGGTTCCTCACCCCTCTCCAGGTCCGGGCCATCGTCACCGAGATGCTCTCCTGGACGGACAAGCCCCTCTGCATCCACTGCCACAACGACCTCGGGTGCGCCTCGGCAAACACCATCACCGCGGCCGAGACGGGTGCCTTCCAGCTCCATACCACGGTGAACGGCATCGGGGAGCGGGCGGGGAACGCCGCCCTGGAGGAGGTCCTCGTCGCCTGCCGGCTGAAGGGGGGCGTGGAGCGGTACAACCTCACCCCGGTGAACCGCCTCTCCCAGGTCGTGGAGGCCTATTCCCGGATCCCCGTCGGGAAGACCAAGGCCGTGGTCGGGGAGAATGCCTTTGCCCACGAGAGCGGCATCCACATCGCGGCCATCCTCGAGGACCCCCTCACCTACGAGTTCGTCCCCCCCGAGCTCGTGGGGAGGGAACGGAGGTTCATCCTCGGGAAGCACTCGGGACGCCACGCCCTGGAGCACGAGGTCGCGAGGATCGGCTACCACCTCTCCGACACCCAGCTCTGCAGCGTCCTCGACAAGGTGAAGGTGTACAGCGAGCACAAGTGCACCATCTCCGACGAGATCCTCCTGGAGCTCGTGAAGAACGTGCAGAAGGGGTCCCCCTGATGGCAACCCTCTCCGAGCGCATCCTGGGTGCCCCGGCCGGGACCTACGTCGATGTCCGGGTGGACCGGGCCTTCGCCCACGACGGCACGGGAGTGCTCACCCGGGAGGCCTTCTGCCAGATGGGGTGCGAGGGGGTCCACGATCCGGAGAGGACCTATCTCTTCTTCGACCACATCGCGCCGGCGAACAACACGACCACCGCCACCCTCCAGGCCGAGCTCAGGTCCTTTGCCCGGGCGAAGGGGCTCTCCTTCTCGGATATCGGCCGGGGGATCTGCCACCAGCTCCTGGCAGAGGGGATCGTGCTTCCCGGGGAGGTGGTGGTGGGGGCCGACTCCCACACCTGCACCCTGGGGGCCTTCGGCGCCTTTGCCACGGGCGTCGGGGCAACGGACATGGCGGCGATCTGGGCCTCGGGCGGAACCTGGTTCCGGGTCCCGGAGACCATCGCCATCCGGATCTCGGGAGGGTTCACCGGAGCCGCCGAGCCGAAAGACCTCGCCCTCGCGTATGTCCGGGATCTCGGGATGGACGGGGCGAACTACCGGGCCCTCGAGTTCATCGGCGACGGAGTGATGGGAATCCCCATGCACGGGAGACTCACCTGCTCCAACATGGCGGTGGAGGCCGGGGCAAAGGCGGGCCTCTTCTACGCCGATGGTGAAACCGTCCGGTACCTGGCAGGATTCGGGATCGAGGCGAATCCACAGGTTCATGAGGAGTGTACCTATGTCCGTCAGCTGGAGATCGATATCACCGATTTACCACCCCTGATCGCGAGCCATCACCGGGTGGACAGGGTGCAGGAGGTGGCCGCCATGGCAGGGACGCACATCGACGAGGTATTCGTCGGCACCTGCACGAACGGCCGGCTCGAGGACCTGGAGCGCCTCGCCCGGATCCTCAAGGGAAAGGAGGTGAGGGTCAGGACCATCGTGGTCCCGGCATCGCAGCGGGTCCTCAGGGAGGCGACCCGGAAGGGGATCGTGGAGATCCTGCTGTCGGCCGGCTGCGTCGTCGGAATTCCGGGGTGCGGGCCGTGCCTCGGGGCCCACATGGGGGTCCTCGGGGAGGGGGAGGTCTGCCTGTCCACGGCGAACCGCAACTTCACGAACCGGATGGGGGTCGGGGGAGAGATCCTCCTTTCCTCGGTGGCCACCGCGGGGGTCTCGGCCCTCCGCGGGGAGGTCGCGATGCCGGAGGCGGCTGATGTACGGTGAGGGCAGGGCCGTCTGCGTCGGCCGGGACATGGACACGGACCGGATCATCGCAGGGCGCTATCTCCGGACCAAGGACAGGTCACTCTGGGCGGCCCATGTCTTCGAGGATCTGGATCCCGGTCTCGCCCACCGGCTCAGGGGCACCGTCGTGATGGCCGGATCGAACATGGGCTGCGGGTCATCGCGGGAGCAGGCAGCCATCGCCCTGAAGGAGGCCGGGGTGGTCGGGGTCGTCGCCCCGAGCTTTGCCCGGATCTTTTTCAGGAACGCCATCAACATCGGGCTCCCCCTGGTGGAATGCCCCCTCACCTGCCGCGAGGGCGCCCGGGTCCGGTTCAACCTGGAGGAGGGGTGGGCGGAGCTGGACGGGGAGCGGTGCACTGCCCGGCCACTCTCACCGAGGATGCTCGAGATTCTCAGAGCAGGGGGGCTCGTGCCCTACTGGAGGAGCCGCCGTTGATCTTCCCCGAGCATTGCAAGGAAGTGGGATATATCACCGGTAAACCCTGCGGGGACAGGGTGTATTTCCTCTCCCGGTACATGATCAGGGAGCGAAACGGGGAATACGAGATCCTCGAGGTTGAGCAGTCCCCAGGGGAGCGGGGGATGATGCGTGGAGTCGCTTCCCTGAGGACCATTGCCGGAGGGAAGGACGTGGTGATGTATCCCTCGCCGGTGAATCTCCACGATCGTACGAACCTGCTGAATCTCGCCCTTGAGTCTGGGCACCGGTGCACCATCTTCCGCGGCCTCGATGAGCACACCACCTTCGTCTGCGACCCGGATCTTTCGATCGTCCTGACTCTCCACGTCTATGACTTGGTGCCGCCTCCCAGGCCCCACCTCTCGGCCACGATCCGGGAGCTCGAGAGGGACGGTCTCTTTGGAGAAATCTCTGTAGGATTCGCACACCATGTAAGGGATATCCGGAAGACTGATGCCGACGTATATCCCTGCCGGGCCGCAGGGTTCCAGCACACCCTGGATTCCGACCGGGTCCTCAAGGGTGAAAGGGTGGCAGGGTGCATGACCGGAGCCCAGATTCTCGAGGAGTGCGGCGGACCGGAGGTGCGCCTCGAGGAGATCTGCCCCCTCGAATCGGTTCGGGAGGAGCCGTTTATCGCCCGGTGCTGCCGGAGCGAGCGGGAGGGCGTAAGGGCCTTTAAAGGCCGGTTCGGCGGCGTCGTCCACTGGGGGGCGACCCCCTGGACCATCGCGGAAACGGTAAGGAAGGTGGCGGAGGGATGGAGGACCCATGCCGAGAATCGCGGTCGCTGAAGGTGACGGGATAGGGAAGGAGGTCATCCCGGTAGCCCGGAAGGTTCTCGAGACGGTCCGTCCGGATATCGAATTCTTCCCCGTGGAGGTAGGGTACGGGCGATGGGAGAGGACGGGGGAGGCCATCACACCTGCGGAGATTCAGGCCATGAAGAAGGCCGATGCCGTCCTCTTCGGGGCGGTGACCACACCGCCCGATCCGAACTACCGGAGCGTTGTAGTCCGGATGAGGAAGGAGCTCGATCTCTATGCCAATATCAGGCCGGTAAAGGGGGGTAATGCGGATCTTGTGATCGTCCGGGAGAACACGGAGGGGCTCTACTCCGGTATCGAGGAGATCGGCCCGGACCGTGCCACGTCGCTCCGTCTCATCACGAGAAAGGGGAGCGAACGGATCGCCCGCTTTGCCTGCAACCTCGCCGAGGGCCGGAGGCACCTGACCATCGGCCACAAGGCCAATGTCCTGAAATCGGATACCCTCTTCCGGGAGGTCTGTATCAGGATCGCGGAGGAGACCGGGGTCGCATACCGTGAGAAGTTTATCGACGCCCTCTGCCTTGACATCCTCCAGCATCCCCGCAACTACGACGTCATCGTGACCGAGAACATGTTCGGGGACATCCTCTCAGACGTCGCCGCGTACCTCGTCGGAGGACTCGGCATGCTCCCCTCGGCAAACATCGGGGACCGGTGGGCCCTCTTCGAACCGGTCCACGGGAGCGCCCCGAAACACGCGGGGAGGAACACGGCGAACCCGGTCGCAGCCATCCGGAGCGCCGCCATGCTCCTCGAACATCTCGGGGACCGGAAGAACGCCCTGAAAATTGAGCAGGCGGTAGATCAGGCCCTTACATCGGGCGTGAAGACCCGCGATCTCGGGGGAACGGTGGGGACAAGGGAGATGGGGGATGCCGTCATCGATGCCCTCAAGCGGTGACGTGCGGCTGAGAGTTGCCCTGGTTCCTGTCGGCGAAGTGGATCCCGTCGTGATCTCCTGGGTAAAGGAGGACCTCCCCGGCATCTTCGATGCAGAGGTCGAGGTCTCCCCCGGCATCCCTCTCGCCGGCAGGCATCTCGTGAAGGGACGAAACCAGTACCTCGCCGATGGGATTCTCGGGGATTTCTCCTCGATGGTCCGGGCCGAGGGGACCGCCCTCCTCGGGATTACCGAGGCGGACCTCTTCTCACCTGGACTGAACTTCGTGTTCGGTATCGCGAACCGGGGGAGGGCCCTGATATCGACCTTCCGGCTTCGCGAAGAGTTCTACGGGCCGGCTCGAAAACCTGATGGTTTTC
>DATGDI010000252.1:0-9615 GCA_035310965.1 Methanomicrobiales archaeon | reverse complement strand
TCTCGAGGGCCGCAACCGCCGGGAGCTTCCTTCCCGTGAGGAACTCGATGCAGGCCCCGCCACCGGTAGAGACGTGGGTGATCTTCCCCTCGAGGCCGAGCTTCTCCACCATGGCGCCGGTGTGGCCACCGCCGATGACCGAGAAGGGGACATGGGTCGCGGCGTTCAGGAGCTCGACGGTCCCGAGGGCGAAGGCCTCCTCCTCGAAGACCCCGGCCGGGCCGTTGAAGATGACCGTTCCCGACGACCGGATCCTTTTCGCCATCTCCTCGATGGCATCCACGCCGAGGTCGAGGACCGGGGCATCCCCCGGGATGGCATCCACGGGGAACTCCGCCCGCTCTCCATCCTTCCGTACCGCAACCCAGGCAGGCATGTGGATCTTTTCCCCGTGGCGTTCCAGGAGCTCCCGGGCGAGCTCGATCTCCTTCAGGTACTCGAGCTTGTGGATGAGCTGGGTGGAGGGCTCGCCGATGTTGTACCCCCGGGCGATGAGGAAGACATTGGCGACCACGCCGGTCACGATGACCGCGTCGGCGATGCCATGGTCGAGCATGTGGGCCATCACGGCGATGGAGTCGTCCACCTTGGTCCCGCCCATGACCGCGGTCACCGGCCTCTGGGTGCCGGCGAGGGCCCGGGAGAGCATGGAGACCTCCTTCTCCATGAGGAGACCGGCCACCGACCTGAGGGCGAGGGGGAGGCCGACCATGGTGGGCTGGGAACGGTGGGCCGTGCCGAAAGCATCGTTCACGAAGAGGTCCCCCATGGCGGCGAGCCCCTGGACGAGGAGGGTCTTTGCCGCCTCCTCGGGCTTCATCTTCAGGTTCTCCTCGGCCGAGAACCGGACGTTCTCCAGCATCAGGATATCGCCGGTGGAGAGATCCTTCACGGCGTCCTTTGCCCGGGCCCCGATGATGTCGTCCACGTACCGGACCGGCCGGCGGAGGAGCCGGGACAGCCGCTCGGCATGGGCCCGGAGGGTGGTGAAGTCCTTCTTCCCCGGCCGTGACTGGTGGGTGATGATGACGAGCTTCGCATCCCGGAGACGCTCGATGGTGGGGAGGTGTTCCCGGAAGCGCTTGTCGTCGAGGATCTGGTTCGAGAAGGGATCGATGGGGGAGTTTAAGTCGAGGCGGAGGAGGACCGTACGACCGGCCCACCGCACCTCGTCCAGGGTCCCGATGGATCCCGCCATCGCCGTCAGTCCTTGTGGGTCGCCTTGATCTTCTTCAGCCGGAAGAGCTCCTCGCGCTCCATCTCGTCGAGGCGCATCTTGATGAAGTCCCGGGCCTCGGTGAGCTCGGGGATGACCTTGAACTCGAGGGCGTTCACCCGGCGCTTCGTGGACTCGATCTCGTCGAGGAGCCGCTTTATGGTGGTCTCGATCTCCGCCGCCCGGACGATGGAGTCCACGAGCTCCTCGTAGGCGGTGGCCGTCTCGTCCATGACCGAGGTGGTAGCGAGGAGGCCGTAACCCCGGTCGAAGAGGCCCTTTCTCACCTTCGATGCCTCAATCTGGGGAACCACGACCCCCATAATATTCTTCGGTTTCAGGGTAATGGAGGGGGTCTCCTTCACCGAGAACGCGGCCGCTTTCAGGTTGATGGACCCCTCGACGGTGTTCGCGAGGTCGCTCATCCTCGCCGCCTTTTTGTACTTCTCCTGGAGATCCTCGCGGGTGGTCTTTGCCTTCTCGAGGACGTTGAAGAACTCGAGGATCAGCCCGTCCCGCTTCATCTTCAGGATATTGTAGCCCCGCTCGGAGAGCTTGATCTTCCGCTTCAGCTGGATGAGCTCCGAGCGGGTGGGCTTGATGTCCCGGATGGCCATGGGGGGTTACCCCTGGGGCGCAGCGGCTGCCGGCGCCCCCTTCTTCTCGTCCCCCGGCGCCCCTTTCCCGCCCCGGAACTTCGGGTGGTACTTCTCGATGAGGGGCCGGTCGATACGGACCAGCTGCTCGACGGGCAGCATCGAGAGGAGCTCCCAGGAAAGGTCCAGGGTCTGGACGATGGACCGGTCCTCGTTCGCACCCTGCCGGACGAACCGGTCCTCGAACTGGTCGGCGAACTCGAGGAAGAGCCGGTCCCGCTCCGAGAGGGCCTCCTTCCCGACGATGGCCACGAGGCCCCGCAGGTCGTTCCCCTCGGCATAGGCCGCGTAGCACTGGTCCGAAACCTTCTTGTGGTCCTCCCTCGTGTGGGCGGCCCCGATCCCCAGGTTCATGAGCCGGGAGAGGGAGGGGAGCACGTTGATGGGCGGGTAGATCCCCTTCCGGTGGAGCTCCCGGGAGATGACGAGCTGGCCCTCGGTGATGTAGCCCGAGAGGTCGGGGATGGGGTGGGTGATGTCGTCCCCGGGCATGGTGAGGATGGGGAACTGGGTGATGGACCCCTTCACGCCGTGGATGAGCCCTGCCCGCTCGTAGATGGAGGCGAGGTCAGTGTACATGTAGCCGGGGTACCCGCGCCGGCCGGGAACCTCCTCCCGGGCCGCCCCGATCTGCCGGAGGGCCTCGCAGTAGTTCGTCATGTCCGTGAGGATGACGAGCACGTGCATGGAGAGCTCAAAGGCCAGGTACTCGGCGGTGGTGAGGGCGAGCCGGGGGGTGATGATCCGCTCCACGGCGGGATCGTCGGCGAGGTTCAGGAACACCACGGCACGCTCGAGGGCCCCCGTCCGCTCGAAGTCGGCCATGAAGTGGTTCGCCTCCTCCTTCGTGATCCCCATCGCGGCAAAGACCACGGCGAAGGGCTCCTTGGAACCGAGCACCTTGGCCTGCCGGGCGATCTGGAGCGCGATGTCATTGTGGGGGAGGCCCGCGCCCGAGAAGATGGGGAGCTTCTGCCCCCGGACGAGGGTGTTCATCCCGTCGATGGTCGAGATGCCCGTCTGGATGAACTCCTCAGGGGAGTGGCGGGCATAGGGGTTGATGGCCGCACCCGTGATGTCCAGGCGCTTCTCCGGGACGATCTCGGGGCCCCCGTCGATGGGCTTCCCGCCTCCCGAAAGGATCCGGCCGAGCATCCCCTTGCCCACGGGCATCTTGATGGTCTCACCGGTGAAGCGGATGCCGGAATCCCTGCCGATCCCGGCGGTCGTCTCGAAGACCTGGACGACGACGAGCTCGTCGCTCGTGTCAAGTACCTGCCCTCGCTTCATGGTGCCGTCGGAGAGGATGATGTTCACGAGCTCGCCGTACCCGACGGGCTCCGTCTTCTCCACGAAGACGAGGGGCCCGGCGATCTGGGTGATTGTCTTGTATTCCTTCATTATCCCGCCCTCATCGCCGCAAACTCGGCCTCCATGGCCGACATGATCTTCTCGAGCGCCGGCCGGTAGTCCTTGATGAACTTGATCTGGGGGAGCTCGCCCTTGGACTTCACCGCGATGATCTGGGGGAGGAGGACACCGGCCGCCTGGGCCGCGTAGGCATGCTCGGAGTACTTCCGGATCGCGGTCATCATGGCGAACTGCTTCCCCATGTCGCAGTAGGTGTCCACCGGATCGTAGGCGTTCTGCTGGAGGAAGACCTCCCGCACCATCCGTGCGACCTCGATGGTGATCTGCTGCTCCTCGGGGAGGGCGTCCGATCCCACGAGCTGGACGATCTCCTGGAGCTCCGCCTCCTTCTCGAGGATCTCCATGGCCCAGGCCCGGACCTTGTTCCACTCGGGGGAGACTTCCCGGTCGTACCAGGGCTGGAGGGAGTCCAGGTACAGGGAGTAGGAGTTGAGCCAGTTGATTGACGGGAAGTGCCGGCGCTGGGAGAGCTTCGCATCGAGGGCCCAGAAGACCTTCACGATGCGCAGCGTGTTCTGGGTGACCGGCTCCGAGAAGTCCCCGCCGGGCGGTGAGACGGCTCCGATGACCGAGACCGAACCGTTTTTCCCGTTCAGGGTGACGACCCGGCCCGCACGCTCGTAGAACTCCGAGAGCCGTGCCGCGAGGTACGCGGGATAGCCCTCCTCGCCCGGCATCTCCTCGAGCCGGGAGGAGATCTCCCGCATCGCCTCGGCCCACCGGGAGGTGGAGTCGGCCATGAGGGAGACGTCGTATCCCATGTCCCGGAAGTACTCGGCGATGGTGACCGCCGTGTACACCGAGGCCTCCCGGGCCGCGACGGGCATGTTGCTCGTGTTCGCGATGAGCACCGTCCGCTCCATGAGGGGCTTCCCGCTCTTCGGGTCCACGAGCTTCGGGAACTCGGTGAGCACCTCGGTCATCTCGTTCCCCCGCTCGCCGCAGCCGACATAGACCACGATCTCCGAGTCCGACCACTTGGCGAGCTGCTGCTGGGTGACGGTCTTCCCGCTCCCGAAGGGACCGGGGATGGCCGCCGTGCCGCCCTTCGCGATGGGGAAGAGGCCGTCCAGGATCCGCTGCCCGGTGAGGAGCGGGACATCCGGGTTGAGCTTCTCCTTCACCGGCCGGGAGACCCGGACGGGCCACTTCTGCATCATGGTGACCTGGGTCCCGTCCTCGAGGACGCAGACGACCTCCTCCACGGTAAATGACCCCGGCCTGATGGACTTCACCGTGCTGACCTTTGCCCTGGGCGGTACGAGGATCCGGTGGACGATGTTCGTCTCCTGGACCTCGCCGAGGATCGAACCCGGTCCTACCCTGTCCCCTGTCTTGACGACGGGCTTAAACTCCCATTTCTTCGCCCGGTCAAGGCCGGGCGCCGTGACGCCCCGGGAGATGAAATTCCCCTGCTTGGTGATGAGCACCTCCAGGGGCCTCTGGATGCCGTCGTAGATGCTCTTGAGGAGGCCCGGCCCGAGCTCCACCGACAGGGGGAGGCCGGTGTTCACCACGGGCTCCCCGGGCCGGATGCCCGAGGTGTCCTCGTACACCTGGATGATGGTCATCTCCTCCTGGATCTTGATGACCTCTCCCATGAGCTCCTCCTTCCCCACCTTCACCACGTCATACATGTGGGCATCCATCCCCACCGCGGTGACGACAGGGCCTGCGATCCGCTTGAGAATTCCCTGATTCCTCATAGATATCCCTCGATTGTCACTTCCACAGGTCAACACCCACCGATCTCTTGATCTTCTCTCGGAGGGAGATCCCCCCCTCCTCGCTCCCGATGGCCACCACCGTCGGCTTGATGGAGTTCTCCAGGGTGGTCCGGAGGCGCACCGGTATCCTCTCGAAGTCGACGGTGGAGAGGACCAGGATACCGACCTCCGGGTCGTCCATGGCCCGCTGGATGGCAGCCTTCAGCCTCTCCTCACCCTCGGCAGCGTACGTCTTCTTGATCCCCGCGAGCCGGAATCCCAGGACGAACTCCCCGCTCCCAATAACAGCTATCTCCACTCAGATCACCAGGTACCGCTTGATCTCCTCGGTGGGGATGTTCACCTTCTTGCCCCGGGCAAGGGTCCGCAGGTTGGCGACCTCGTACTTCTTCTCCTCCAGGTAGCTGAGGACGGGGTAGATGGAGAAGGGATGCATCTTGGCCATGAAGCTCATCTGGTGGAGGAGGGCCCGGGTGAGGGCGATCTCGATCTCATGGATCGGCCGCTCCTTCCTGAGATCCTCAAGGGCCGCCTGGAGGGGTTCGAGGCCGGCCTTCTTCTTCAGGGCGTCGATGAACTCCCCCCGGGCCTCAATGCCGTTTAACCTGACGAGATCTGCCACCGGTATCCCGCCCCGGGGGATCATGAGGGAGAGGACCTCCCCTTTCTCCCTGTACTCCCGGAGCCTGAAGAGGGTCTGGATATTCTTGAAGTCTATCTCCATCCTGAGCCAGTCGAGGAAGATATCCCCCCCCTTCACCCCGCTCCCTGCAACGACGGCGAGATCCTCGTAATAGTTCTTGATCAGCTCGTTCTCCAGGGTCATGAGGGTCTCATCCGTGATCCCCGCGATAAAGACCCCTTCGATGATATGGGCGAACCTCACAACCGAGAGTGCCGCGACGACCTTTTCCACCGAATCCTCGGCAATGAGACGGTCCAGGAACTCCCGGTCGAGATCCCCGGCCGGGATGAGGACCTCCTTGATCTTGCCCGCCTTCATCCCCTGGGACTTGCCCCGGAGGATGTTAATGACGTTCTGGACATCCCAGCGCCTCAGATAGGCGGAGGTGAACCCGCGAAGCCCCTCCGGGACGATCTCCAGGATCTTCTGGAACTCCTTGGCCATGTTCCAGGAGAGGGCCATCTCGATAAGGTCGAGGTCCGTTCCCGCGCAGAGCGTCGAGAGCTCCCCGATCTCCTTCTTGTAGCCGGTCTCCCCGATGAACCTCACGATCTCCGAGAGCTCCATGTGAAGCATCCGGAGGAGATCCTCCCGGGGCAGGAGCGAGGACCGTCGGACCCGCAGCCGGGTACATACGTAGATGTACGAACCCGGGGCGCTTACCAGAGCCATGCCCACCTCTCACCGGAACAGGACGTCGGATGCATCCTTGAGCCCTGCCTCCCAGACCCGGTCGAGGAACATGCGGTAGCTGTAGTCGATCTTCAACTGGCCGCTCTTGCTCTCGATGATGACCCCGCCCGGGATATCGACGCTTCCTCCGAACCGGAATCCCGAGAACTCGGTCCCCGAGGAGAGGATCGACTGCAGCGCCTGGGCATCCCGCCCGCTACAGAAAACCGCCCCCTCCGGGATCTCCTTTCTTGCCCTCACGAGGAGGTTTTTCATGGTATCCCTCCGGAAGCTCTCGGGGTTCCGGCCGATGGCGTCAAGGGTGGCCCGGTACACCTGGTCCAGGAGATCCTTCTGGGTATTGAGGAGCAACCTTTTTACGGCAAGGTTCGCGGACGATATCTCCAGATCCGCCATGCGGGCTGCCTGCCGCTTCACATCCTCCTCTGCCCCGAGCCTGATCTCCCCTGCACGCTCCTGCGCGGAGGAGAGGATCCTCTCGGTCTCCCTCCGGGTCTCGTCCCGGATGGCTTCGGCGTCACGCCTCGCCTTGTCACGGATGTCAGCGGCGACCGCTTCGAGCTCCATCTCCCGCTCCCTTCAGATGATGAGGAGGAGCGCCACGACGAGGCCGAAGATGACGATGGTCTCCGGGATGACCGTGAGGATGAGGACCGAACCGAAGACCTCCGGTTTCTCCGCGGTGGCCCCGACGGCTGCGGTCCCGATGGCGTACTCTGCGAGCGCCGTGGCAAAGGCGGTTGTGCTGATGGCGATGGAGGCCGCGAGAGCCTTTGTTCCTACCTGCGATGCGGTGATCATCTCTGTGGTCAGTCCCGCAAGAGTCGGGACAACGGATGGTTCAATGGGAAGTGCCATAGTCAATCCTCCGAAAATTTCTTTTCCAAACCAAATGGACGGTACTTCTTTCCTCCACCCTTGTAGAACTTGGTGAAGAACTCGACATACTGCAATCTCAGCGACTGCAGTCCCCCACCGATGAGCCCCAGTGCCGTGTTCAGCAGGTGCCCGACGACAAGAACTGCAATCCCGATAAGGATCATGATGATCCCCATGAAGGTAAGAGTTTCCAGATTAGGTTCGATGAGCTTTGCAATGGCGATGTAATTGATGACGATGGCGATGACCACCGACGAGAGGCCCACCGCCGCCAGCCGTGCGTAGGACATGGAGTTGGAGATGATGGTGGGGAGCTCGATGAGCTCGAGAGAAGACTCCATGGCGATGAGGGCGATCCCGGCGATGATCATCACCACCCCCGCGAGAGCGGACAGGGAGAGCCCCATGACGAGCGGGGGAAGATGGGTGAAGTTCGGCATGTAGGGGATGGGGAAGAGGGACCAGATCAGGGAGAGGATCCCGAACATCGTGGCGATCCACCCCACCTGTCCCAGGACCCCCTTCACGCCGTGATGGCCGCGGGACTGGTTCACGGCATTGAGCACCCTCCCCAGGGTGATCTGGGCGACGGCTATCCAGACCGCAAAGACGAGGAGCCCGACGATGTTCGGCCCCTCCCCGGCCTCTCCGCCGATGACAAGGTGCCGGGAGAAGAGGATGGGGTGCCAGGGGAACTCGAATCCGAAGACCTCGGAAAAGAGAAGTCCGAAGATGATGGAGGAGATGCTGCAGTTCCGCAGCACGGTGGATAACCGTGCAGCCTCCTTCGATGCAAGGACCTTCGGGAGGGCGAGGGCGGCGGCAAGCAAGATGGCACCGTACCCCACATCCCCGAGGATGATGCCGAAGAAGATGGGGAAGATGATGGCCACCGGGAGGGTCGGATCGACCTCCGAGTACCGGGGCCTCGAGTGGAGGTCGGTGATGAGCTCGGTGGGCTGCGCAAAGGGGGGGTTCTCGTATTCCACCGGGACCTCCCTCGTCTCGTGGCCCATCTCGAGCTCGGTGATGTACACCTTTCCCCCTGCCGCCCTCGCCACCCCCTCCTTGATGGCCTTCACACGTTCGGTGGGGACCCAGCCCTCTGCCACGAAGGCCCCTTCGGTCGTGGCAAACCGGAGGGGTGCCTCGAACTGCTCTGCCTGGGTGGAGAGTAACTCCTCGCAGGCAAGGAGGAATACCTCGTGCTGCGAGCGCAGCTCGCCGAGGCGGCCGTCGATCTCCCCCGTCTCCTTCCTTGCCCTGGCGAGGTCCTCCCTGCATGCCCCGAGGCGCTTTCCCGGGGATCCCGACCCTTCAGGGATGGGGAGGGGCTGGAAACGGGCCTCCTGGAGGATCCCTTCCACCCCTGCCCGGTCCTCGTTTTTCGCAAAGAGGGCGATGAAGTTACCATCGACCGCCATGGTGAAGAACTTCTCATGGGGGACCGGTACGTTCACGTCATGCCCGATCTTTCCGGCAAAGACCGCAAGGCTCGTGTACCCGCGATACAGATCCAGGTCCAGGGGCGCGGCCGCGAAGGGCGTGAGGGATGCCACCTCCCCTTCGAGCTCGCGGACCCTCGGCTCCAGGATATCCCGCCTCCGGGAGACGAGGTCCTCGACCTCCTTCTCCAGAGGCGGGAGGTCGCGCTCCATCCTCCCGCGGACATCCCCGGCCTTTGGCCTCTCCTTTGCGGGAACTTCCTCACGCTGGATCCCGAGGAGGGAGATCACACCCCGGAGCCGGACGAGTTCCTCGGATATGGACCCGGCTCCCGCGAGGGGTCTCCCCAGGACGAAACCCTCGTACTCCGGGTCCTTCCCTTCCACGTACTCCCGGATATGGAAGACGTGCTGGAGGTAGAGTTCGCTGATGGTCTCCTCCAGCCTCTCCTTGAGACCCGTGATAAGAAGGTGGGTCATGGACTTAGTCTTTAACATACACCTCCGCCTCGAACCGTGAGAGAAGGAGCCTCACCGCCCCGTCCAGGTTCTTTCCGCTCTGCTCCCGCAGGAGAGCGGCCTTCCGTTCACCCTCCCTGAGTATCTCTTCACGCTTCCGGGCTGCCTCTCTCCTCACGTCCTCCAGGCGCTTCTTTTTGTACTCCTCGGATCCGGTCCCTGCCTTCATCACCAGGGTGTCAGCCTCGAGGGTTGCCGCAGAGAGCCGGCGCTCCTTCTCGGCCTTCGCCCCGGCGATCTCGGCCTGGTACTCCTCCTCTGCCTTCTTGATTGCCTGTAAGACTTCAGTCTTCATACCACGCTCCTTCCGGTGTTGGTACCTATAAACTGGAGAAAAGTTGCAATATATGTGTTGTCATTTGGT
>DATGDI010000251.1:0-1872 GCA_035310965.1 Methanomicrobiales archaeon | reverse complement strand
GGAAGAGAAGAGTTTGTCAAGGTCGAACTGAATTTTAATTGTCAAGAAAAATCAAGGAGACAAAACAATATTTAAAAAAAAAGTTCGCTTATATACCTAGAGAGTTCCTATACTACTCCTCTCCCCTTCCACTCCCTTCCTCTCTTTTTCTTTTTAAAAATAAAGAAAACAAATACTTGACAATCCAAACCACCAAGGCTTGGTTTTTTTGTCAAGGAAATTTCTTATAAACAAAAGCCCGGACGAACCGGGCTAAGAGCGGGTTTTTGGTTTTTCAGTCTTCCTGCTCAGCCAGTGTTCTAGCGTGTTCTTTGTGGGCACAGGGCTCAGTTTCAGACTCGTGGATAGTAATGAACGTAACCAAGTGGTCTGAGCCAAGCGGCGTAGAGTCATGCCACGGGCAGACAGTAATCGCCCTGGAAACTTCGCTAGATGGCATTTGTGGGCAATATTGCCGGACTTTAGCAATCAGCTCTGGAAGGGTGCCTTGAAGCCGTGTGAGCTGGCGAGCTTTGCGCTGCGTGCCAGTTGGAGTGGGCACAGGAATGAAGTGGGAAAGGCGGATTTCGATTTGTCGCATTTAGTTCTCCTGGGACAAATAAGCGTTAAGGGCTTGTGCATCGCGCACGGGGTTGATGTGGCAGAACACGTTATCTAGTGTGATTGTGTTGAGGAAGGCTTCAGCGATCAGTGACATGTGATGCTCCTGTTGAAAGTTTGTTTCCTTCATGCCACTAGTATACAGTCTGCGGTGGTGTCTGTCAAGGGAATATTTTCTTAACATTGAGCTGGATTGAGTGATAATGAGCCAGCTTTACGCACTGGCTTGGAGCGTGCTTTAGACGGCTAGGCCGTGCTATTAGGTCATAGCGTATGGGGCATGCCCATTTAGCGGTCTAGAGCTTGTGTGCAGCGCCTAGTGGCCCACTAGGAGGGATCAGCCCTAGGGCAGATTAGAGGCAAGCAGTTAACAGAGCAGAGACGATGCCAAGAGCCATGAACAAGAAGAAGCGTCCAGATGTGTTAGCCATGTGTGCCTCCTTGGTTTGCCTTGGTCTCCCTCAGCACACACATTATACAACAGGGCAAGCACGCTGTCAAGGATATTTTTTCTTAACAGTGTGTATAGGATATTCTCTTGACAGGGTCACCCCCTAAAAGGGTGAGTGGAAGGGTGTAAACTCCCCACATAAATTTGGACAGAAATTTTAGTTTTGAGTCCTAATGTGCAGTATCTATTTGGACCAGAAATCCAGTTTTTGAGGTCTAGATGTATTATGAATGTGTTACCAAAATTCATGGTATTCACTACCACAATACAGTATATGTTATTACCACAAATCCAGATAATCTTAACCCACTTTAACAGATATTGTGTTGCTAAAATTCCAGATAAACTTATACTACAGACTATCAGCAATGGTGCTGATTTACTTGGTTGAAAGGAACCATAGTATGAGTAAACGTAGGCCCATAATTGATAGTGCAGTATACCCGTTTTCTCTGTTCTTGAGGAACAACTCTTCAGTGTCTGATTTATCAGAAATACTGGAAACTGATACCTCATATCTATATATGGTGGTAAAGGGAACCAGGAAATATGGTAACAAAATAGCAGATAGGGTAAACGAATATGCCAATGAAATTGGTATCACTATAGACTGGAATTTAGCAGAAACTTATGATGGTGATTTCTTTAAAAAATATAATGTTTCAAATTCTAATGAATCTTCAAATGGAATTTCACGCGAAGAATTTGAAGAATTTAAAGCTGAAATGAATGAATGTTTTGTGGGCATTAGAAAAGAATTAGATGAATTAAAATCTCAGAAGTCCAAACCAACTGTATTTAATTCTCAACCCAAACAAGAA
>DATGDI010000250.1:0-2874 GCA_035310965.1 Methanomicrobiales archaeon | reverse complement strand
GATGGTGAATTTGCCAAGATTGGTGTTGGTAAATACTGTTGTGTTCCAGGAACAGGTATATTAACTGTAGACTCATGGAACAACATTGGTAAGTATGTTGGTCTAAAAGATACCTTCGTGGTATTCGATGAACAAAGACTTGTTGGGTCTGGTGGTTGGGTCAAAGCATTCTTGAAAATCGCTCGAGCTAACCACTGGATCCTATTAAGTGCGACCCCTGGCGACTCGTGGATTGATTATATTCCCGTGTTCGTCGCTAATGGTTTTTACAAAAATCGTACTGAATTCAAACGAGACCATGTTATTTATGCATCTTGGTCGAAGTTCCCAAAAATCATAGGTTATAATAACGAACGTAAATTGGCATTTCTTCGTAAGAAGATTCTCGTTGAGATGCCATACCTCAGGAATACACAGAGACACCTCATTACGGTACCTGTAAGCCACGATAACGAACTTTATTTAAAGGTGGTTAAACATAGATGGGATCCATTCAAAAACGAGCCAGTAACAAACCTAGCATCCCTATTCAGCCTATCGAGGAGGATTGTGAATGGCGACTTGTCCCGTTTATCGGCCCTCTTGGAATTGATGGAGAACCACAAGAAGATAGTGCTCTTCTACAACTTCGACTACGAGTTAGTGATTCTTCGAAGTCTAGCGAATCTCGAAAGAAGTGGATCTGAATGGCAAACCCAGAAACCTGCAGACATAACGTTGTCGTCATTGCGTCGATCACAGAAAAAATCACAGTTGTTTGTGTCAGCTGCAAAACCGACGTGTCCGACCCCGAAAAACGTGTTGGAAAGAACTACATATACAACACCCATTATGGAACCTGGGAGCATATTCCAGCCAGTCGAGCGGAAGACACAGACAAACTCGAACCAGCCCCTAAGAACGAGTTCACCCCAGAATTCTTCGAGTGGACAGAACGATACGCCGAGCTTAGAAGAAAAGTTCTCTCTGAATGGAAACCACAAATCAACATTCCAGATAGCGGAGTGGAACGGTCACAAGCACGAACCGATTCCAAAGACTGATCGCTGGGTTTATCTTGTGCAGTATACGGCGGGGGCTGAGGGATGGAACTGTACGGATACTGATACGGTGGTTTTCTATTCTCTGAATTACTCCTATAAACTATGGGAGCAATGTCAAGGTCGTACTGACCGACTAAACACACCTTTTACAGATCTATATTATTATGCGTTTGTGAGTGATACCTCTATTGATCGGGCTATTATGGAAGCCCTTGAATCGAAAAGAGATTTCAATGAGCAAGTCTTCATACACCATTAATCCTGATGACTCGGTGACTACGGTCTATGAGTTTGAGCATGATGGAAAGAAGAAGTGTTCCACTACGGTGACTCGTAATATTCCTGAAACGGTGGTGATCACCGTGTTTGACAAAGATGGGACCGCGAAACAGATCATGAGCGAAGTTACTCACTGTGTGATTATCTCTCATGAGATTGTCGATATCTGAAAGGTATATTCGAAATGTTGGACCCGAATAATTTGCCTAAGCCAACTAGTGAATTTTTGGGGAATAAGACGTTTAAACTAGTACATTATGAGAAACAAGACGGGGATATCGTAGAGTTCGTTAAGATCGTTAGGTATATCATGAACGATACTTTGGACGGACCGTTGCTTATCGGACAAGAAACAATCAGCACAAAGATCACCGTATTTGGTCATTACGATGACTGAAGTATTGGATCCTAATAATTTGCCCGAACCACTATCTGTGATTCTCCCAAGTGGGTTGATCGAGACGACAACGTACTTTGCAATGGGTGGTATTATTTCTAAGTGCGTTAGAATCACAAAGCTTATCGAGAAAGTTTATATGACTGGCGAAAAGTATTACACGGCATTAGAAGTGTCAACCGGTTATGAGATTGTTGGAAAGTATGATGTCTGAAGACAGAGTGAATCATCCTACGCACTATCAACTCTACTACGGTCTTGAAGTGATTGATTTGACCGAACAGATGAACTTCAACCGCGGTAATGCGGTTAAGTATATTTGTCGGGCCGGATTCAAGTCAACCGATACCGAAATTCAAGATTTGCAGAAAGCCGCATTCTATATCAAGCGAGAGATCTCCAGACTCGAGGAACTTCGTAGGCTTGCTGATATTACTAAGTTCGAACGTCTTGTCGATGAACAAGAAGAATGCGATATCTGCGTCCAACATGGTGTTAAAATCAATACGGAATTCCTTGAGTCATGAGTGAAGAGTGGATCCGCGTCAAAGGTTTTGAGGGGTATGAAGTTTCTTCGTTTGGAGGTGTGAGAAAGGCTGATACCAAAGTACTACTGAAGCGTCACGAATCTTGTAATAGGTTTCGGGTTTCATTGAAGCATCCCGTTCGAGGTTATGGATCATATTTGGTTCATCGTATCGTTGCTTGCAGTTTCTTTGACGAAGCCGATTCGTTGAGTTATCCAAAGAAAGTAATCCACAAAGACGGGAATACCAAGAATAATTTTCTTGAAAATTTGGAGTTTGTGGATATCGAAGGTCTTATTCAACACACTCAGGACATTGGTCGAACCAGTCCTACACTTCGACTATATGACGATACAACTAAGACGGTTTACCGATCCACACATGCAGCTGGGATCGGTATTAAATTGTGTTCGCCTGTTCAGGTTCCTAAGTGGGCTAGAAAAGAAGGTATACTTTTCGAGACGAATGGACACATGCTATTCGTCATTAGTGAAGAAACATATCAAAAAGTATCAAATACTGACAACTCATAATAAAAGGTATAAAACGGACATTAAAATGCATCCATAATAGGACAAAAAGTAACAAAAGTGGATCTTTTGGCGACATTTTGGAACGAAAGGTATAA
>DATGDI010000249.1:0-4800 GCA_035310965.1 Methanomicrobiales archaeon | reverse complement strand
GGATCTTGTGGACGATGAGGGAGTGCTGGATCTCGATTCCCTCGTACTCCTCCCTGAACTCGAGCACCGTATCGGCGAGCCGGTTGATCCGCATCTCCTCGACCGGGGTGTGGATCCCCTTGTACACGAGGAAGAGGTAGTTGGACTGCCGTTTCTCGGTGTCCTTCACGCAGATAGAAAGGAACTTCATCGCGGTGTCGATCCCGTACTTCAGGATCACCGTCGAGAGGGAGTCCACGACCACCCGCTCTCCCCGGCCGAGCTCCAGGTATTTCTCGAGGGAGACGCTGCGGGCGTCGATCATTCCCTGCCTGGGCTCGGCATCGGTGATGAGATAGGAGCCGTTCGTGTCCTGCTGCCAGAACTGACGCCCCAGGAGCTCCATCCCCGAGACGGCGGTCCCGTAGACCACGATGCTCGTCCCCTTCAGGAACCCTCCGGAGAAGAGATGGTCGAGGCTCGCGATCCCCGTCGAGCGCTTATTGGCGGCGGCCTCCGGTGTAATGCCGGTCTTCGGTGTACCCCCGGTCAAATCGTATCACGGTTGAGGATGACTTCGGCTCTCCCCATGATGGTGTCACCCCGGGCGGTTATAAACCTTGCCGGACCGGGGGAGGAAGGGCCGGCGGGCGTTACTGCGGGCTCCTTTTGCCAAAAAGTCGGGAATGGGAAGGATTACCCGATCCCGGGTCGCCTCGCAACCGGGATGCCTCCTCTCGGATGCTCCTCCGGGGATCGCTCCGCCTCCCCCGCGGCTGTGGCTTCAGAAAGGGTCAGAAAAAGGGATTCGGAAAAAATTTACTGGTACTCCGGCGGCTGGACCTCCTTCGGGAGACCCCCCTTGAAGACCTCCCGCATCCGCCGGTAGTATTCCCGGGAGCGCTCGTTCATCGTGGGCCGGACCTTCCTCACCGCGTCGTCGAAGTGGCCCTCGGTGACGCTGGCCGAGCCGTCCCGGAGGGCGAGCATCCCCGCCTCCTTGCAGACCCCCTCAAGGTCGGATCCCACGTACCCCGCCGTACGCTGAGCGAGGGAGGAGACCAGGGCCTCTAGGACAGGGTCCTCGAGGATGAGCCGGTGGTTGGCGAGGAGGTCTGAAAGCCGCTTGCATGTAACGGGATTCGCAACCTCTCTCTCTGGGACCGGGCGGTCCGCGAGGGGGCCTGCGATTTCCTCGGGGGTGACCCTTCGGTCGTTCCCTAGGGCCTCGAGAAGGTCCTCAAGATCCCGTTCAGGGATGTTCCTCACGATCCTTGTGAGCCGATCGAAAGCCGAGCCCTCGATGGGCATCCTCCCAAGGTAGATGGAGAGGATCCTCTTTCTGTCCTCCTCCGCCGGCTCACCGATATACACCAGCCGGTCAAACCGTCCCGTCCGGAGGAGCGCCGGGTCCACGATATCGAGCCGGTTCGTGGCCCCCATGACGACAACGTTCCGCATCTCGAGGAGCCCGTCCATCTCGGTAAGGATCTGGTTGAGGACGCTCTCGATGACATGGGAATCGGCGGAGGCCCCCCGGGCCGGGGCGAGGGCGTCGAGCTCGTCGAAGAAGATGATGGAGGGGGCGACCTGCCGGGCCTTCTTGAAGATCTCCCGGACGGCCCGCTCCGATTCCCCGACCCACTTGGAGAGGAGCTGGGGGCCACGGACGGGGATGAAGTTCGCCCCGCTCTCGGTGGCGACCGCCCGGGCGATGAGGGTCTTTCCCGTCCCCGGCGGGCCGTAGAGGAGGACCCCCTTCGGAGGCTCAACGCAGAGGCGGTCCAAGCGCTCCCGCTTCGTGAGGGGGTACTCGACGGCCTCCCGCACCTCCTCCTTCTCTGAATCGAGGCCGCCCACGTCAGCCCACCGGGTGTGGGGTACCTCCAGGAGCACCTCCCGCATGGCGCTCGGGCCGACGTCCCGGAGGGCGTCCCGGAAGTCGCTCCCGAGCACCTCCATCCGGTTGAGGACCTCGGCCGGGATCTCCTCTGCCTCGAGGTCGATCTCAGGGAGGTACCGCCGGAGGGCCCGGATGGCCCCCTCCCGGGCCAGGGCCGCGAGGTCTGCCCCGACGAAGCCATGGGTTTGCTGCGAGAGCTTCGTGAGCTCCACGTCCTTTGCGACGGGCATTCCCCTCGTGTGGATCTTGAGGATTTCGCCCCTGTCCACCTCGTTCGGCACCCCGATCTCGATCTCCCGGTCGAACCGTCCCGGCCGGCGGAGGGCCGGGTCGATGGCGTCCACCCGGTTCGTGGCGCCGATGACGACCACCTGGCCCCGCTCCTCGAGGCCGTCCATCATGGTGAGGAGCTGGGCCACCACCCGGCGCTCCACCTCGCCGGTCACGTCCTCCCGGCGGGGGGCGATGGAGTCCAGCTCGTCGATGAAGATGATGGAGGGGGCGTTCTGCCGGGCCTCCTCGAAGAGCTCCCGGAGCTTCTGCTCGCTCTCGCCGTAATACTTGGAGATGATCTCGGGTCCTGCGATGGGGATGAAGTGGGCCTTGCTCTCGTTTGCGACGGCCTTCGCGATGAGGGTCTTTCCCGTCCCCGGCGGGCCGTAGAGGAGGACCCCCTTCGGCGGCTCGATCCCGAGCTTGCTGAAGAGCTCGGGGTGGCGCATCGGGAGCTCGATGGTCTCCCTCACCCGCTGGAGTTCCTCCTTGAGGCCGCCGATGTCCTCGTAGGACACCCTCTTTAAGCCCTCGAAGCCGGCGACCGGCTTATCAGAGAACTCGACCTGGGTGTTCTTCGTGATGATGATGGCGTTCTCGGGCTCCACCACCACCGCCTTGAAGGCCACGAGCTGGGCCTGCATGAAGGGGAGGCCGGCCGGTATGGGAATGAGGTCGTTCTTCACCACCGGGTAGTCGATGAGCCGGTTCACGACGCCCGGGTAGTTGATGGGTGCCTGGCGGGGCATGTCCTCCGGCGGGGCGAGGACCACCCGCTTTGCCTCCACCTCCTCCTCCACGGCCGCGACCTTTACACGGTCCCCGATGGCGAGCCCTCCGGCGTTCGCCCGGGTGAACTGGTCCACCCGCACCTTCCCCTGGTGCCAGTCCGAGACCATGGAGCGCCAGACCTTCGCCACGGTCCGCCTCTTCCCCTCGATATAGACGATATTGCCCGGCGAGAGGCGGAGCTGGAGCATGGTCTCGGGATCGAGCCGCACCTTCCCGGCCCCCTGGTCCTCCGGGTACGCGCTGTCGACCTTCAGGAAAACTTCAGGCATCACCATAAGGTCATATACGCGGGGATAAAAAGTACTCTTCCGTATGAGGATCCTCCTCTTCGACCCGTTCCACGGGGCATCCGGGGACATGATCACCGCTGCCCTTCTCCACCTCGGAGCGGACCGGGAAGCGGTGCGCCGGGCCATGGCTTCGGTGGTGAAGGAGCCCGGGATCGAGGAGGTCGAGCGGGGAGGGATCCGCGCCCTCCGGGTGAGGACCGGGGCCGAGGTCCACCCCCGGTCGTGGGAGGAGGTCCGGTCGAGGCTCTCGGCGGCGGACGCACCGGCTCCGGCCCTCGCTCTGGCAGAGCGGGTGATGGGGAGGCTGCACCGGGCAGAGGGGGCCGTCCATGGCGGGGTCGTCCATTTCCACGAGGTCGGGGCCGACGACGCCATCGCGGATATCGTCGGGGCCTGCACCGCCCTCCACAACCTCCACGCCGGGCAGGTCGCGGTCCTCCCCGTGGCGTTCGGAAGGGGACTCGTCCGGGGTTCCCACGGGGTCCTTCCCGTCCCCGCCCCCGCGACGGCCGCCATCCTTTCCGGCTCCGAGCTGGAGGGGTATCCCGGCCCGGACGAGGGGGAGCTCCTTACCCCGACGGGAGCCGCCCTCCTCGCCGAGTTCTCCACCCTCCCCTCTTCGCGGATCCCCCCCGGGAAGATCCTCGCGGTGGGCTACGGCGCCGGGTCCCGGGAGACGGGGGATGTGCCGAACCTGCTCCGGGCCTTCCTCCTGGAAACAGCGGACCTCGCGGCGGACCGGGTCGAGATCCTGGAGACGAACGTGGACGACGTGAGCCCGGAGGTCATCGCCTACACCATCTCCCGGCTCATGACCGCCGGCGCACGGGACGCCTCGGCCATCCCGTCGGTGATGAAGAAGGGGAGGAGCGGGCACCTCATCCGGGTCATCGCCGAGCCGGCCCTCACCGGACCCCTCGCCCTGATCCTCGCAGAGGAGCTCGGGACCCTCGGGATCCGGGTCATCCCAACCGTCCACCGCCTCGTCCTCGGGAGGCGGGTGATCCGGGTGCCCTTCAGCGTCGGCGACGGGACCCGGGAGATCGAGGTGAAGATCGGGTCAGCCGGGGAAAAAGTCACGTCGGTGAAGCCGGAGTTCGAGCAGGCCCGCAATATCGCCGGGGAACTCGGGGTGCCGGTCCGGGAGGTGCTCCGCAGGGCGGAGGAGGCGGCCAGGGAGATCGTCTCACGGGAGGGGGGCCGTGGAGGCTGAGCGGGTCCCGACCGGGATTCCCGCCCTCGATTCTCTCCTTGGCGGAGGGCTCGAGCGCCGGGCCATCACCCAGATCTACGGGGAACCCGGGTGCGGGAAGAGCACCCTTGCCCTCATCGCCGCGGCGGAACGCCTCCGGGCCGGCGAGTCGGTGATCTACCTCGACACCGAGGGATTCTCGGTGGAAAGGTTCCGCCAGGTTGCCGGGGAGCGTGCCGAGGAGCTCGCCCGGAGCCTCTTCCTCTTCGAGCCCCTGGACTTCGAGCAGCAGGGGCTCATGATCGCCGAGTCCGAGCGGCTCCTCCAGAAGGGTGGAGTGGGGCTCCTCGTCATCGACTCGGCGACCGCCC
>DATGDI010000248.1:0-6028 GCA_035310965.1 Methanomicrobiales archaeon | reverse complement strand
AACAGGGTATCCGTCGTCGTGTTCGGCCGGGCCCCCTTCGGCCGTGACGAGCTCGGGATCCTGAAGGCCGATCTCCGGTCAGCCCTCGGGGGAGCTGAGGATCTCGCCGGCTTTTACCGGTTCGCCGAAAAGGATCCCATCCTCTCTACCGTCGTGAAACACCTGAAAGGCATGCGGACCGGGGGCCCGAATGACCTCTTCGGGGACGTCATTCTCGCCATCCTGCTCCAGATGGCGCCGATGGCAAGAAGCAGCCAGATGATGGATGCGCTCCTGGAGCAATACGGGAGGCGAATCTCCTTCGACGGCCGAGAGGTGACCCTCTGGCCGACAGCGGCGGAGATGGCGAAGATCGATCCGAAGGAACTTTGGGATAAGACGAAGATCGGGTACCGGGCGGAACGCCTGGTGAAGGCCGCCCGGTTCCTCTCGGCGCACCCGATCTCCCTCAGGGAGCTCTCGTCACTTCCCGAGGAGGAGGCGGTGAAGAAGCTCATGGAGATTCCCGGCGTGGGGCCGTACTCCGCCGGGATCATCCTCGGGACATTCCCCCTCGACGTGTGGAGCGTGGTCATCTTCTCCGAGCTCTTCCTGGGGAAAACACCGGAAAACTCGCGGGCCGAGATCGCCGACGTGGGGGCCAGGCTCACCAGCCGGTTCGGGAAATGGCGCTGGCTCGTTTTCGTGTACGTCCTCCAGGACCTCCCGTACCTGAAGGAGACCTATCACCTGTCGAGGGTGACGTGAGAAGACGGAAAAAACTGATATGCTGCTATGGGGATTTGAACCCCAGTCCTCGGCGTGAAAGGCCGAGATGATTGGCCGGTCTACACTATAGCAGCGCCGGGATACCGTTTTCCCTGAATTCACATAAGGGTTCCGGGGTTCCCGAACGCTCCAGGGGACCTGGGGAGCGGGGCCCTCGGGGGCGACTATTTCCCTCTCATCTCCATCGCCGCCCCCATCGCCGTCGTCATGATGGGCATGAGGAGGTAGCGGATCCCGATCTGCCCCGTCCAGGAAGCGAGATCCATTCCGTGGAGGAGGTACACGAGAACCAGGATGTCGAGAGCGGAGTTGATCACGAACCAGGCGATGCCCAGGATCGCGCCCTCCCGGGTAAAATCCTGCCTCACGTCCCGGAGATACCAGAGGGCGAGGACCGCCCCGACCAGTGCCCCGACGACGATGAGGATGGACTTGGTGACCTGAATATCGGAGATCGGCTGTCCATGCGGATACAGGGGCACCGAGACGATGAAGGGGATTACCCAGGCGATGACACCGGAAAGAATTATTTTGAGGTTCTTCTCCATCGGATTTCACCCCGGGAGAGGGGTAGACGACGAGGCTTGATGGCCGGAAATTCCCCCGGACAGTTCAGATCGGCGTCCCCTCGCGCTTCGTGACCTCGCGGAAGGCCTTCATGAGCTTCTTTGTCACGGGGCCTGGCCTCCCCTCGCCGATGGAACGGCCGTCTATCTCGACGATGGGCGCGACCTCGGCGGCCGTCCCGGTGACGAAAACCTCGTCGGCCGTGTACAGGTCGAAGAAGCCCATGTTCTGCCACCAGACCTCGATCCCGAGCTCCTTCGCGCACTCGACGACGACCTGCTGGGTGATCCCCCGGAGGTTGTTCAGGCACGGCGGGGTGGCGAGGACCCCGTTCTTCACGACAAAGATGTTGTCCCCGGATCCCTCTGATAGGTAGCCGTTCGTGTCGAAGATGATGGCCTCGTCCCCTCCCTTCAGATAGGACTCCATCTTCGCGAGGATGTTATTCAGGTAGTTGAGGGTCTTCGCATTGGGCGGGAGGGATTCGGCGGCGTTCCTCCTCACCGAGACCGAGACCGCCTTCAAGCCCTTTTCATAGAGATCCCCGTACATCGCACCCCATTCCACGGCGATGATAATGACCGTAGGCCTCGGGCACTTCCGGGGGTCGAGGCCGAGGTCCCCCACGCCCCGGGTGATGACCGGCCGGATGTAGCCGTCCCTGAGCTTGTTCCTCCTCATCGTCTCCAGGATGAGGGCCTTCATCTCATCCTTCGAGAGGGGGGGAATGAGATTGATGGTCTTTGCCGAGTCATAGAGCCGGTCGACGTGGCCGTCGAGCCGGAAGACCTTCCCGTTGTAGGCGCGGATGCCCTCGAAAACCCCGTCGCCGTAGAGGAGCCCGTGGTCAAAGACCGAGACCTTCGCCTCCTCCTTCTGGACGAACCTCCCATCCAGGTAGATCCACATGACTAGAGAGTTAGGAGCGTGCCGCTTTTACAGCTTGCGGAACAATTAGGATTCGGGTGCTTACCAGGATCAGGGTAGCTCCGCATCGAAATCGATCAACATTACGACAGGAGATCTGGATCATCGTACGGATGAAGAGGAATTCGTGCTCCAATCTGCCTGTCTGGTAAATCAGTCATTTTCTTCGTCAGGCTCTCGGGGGGGCTTCGCCACCCCCGGCGCGGCCACCCCCCCAGTGTCCGGGGATATGTGATATGGTTTCAGGTATTTCCGTTCAGGCCTATCCCCACGCGGGGGACGCCGCAGCGGCGGGGGCGAGCGAAGCGAGTCCCCCTGGAGCGTCCGGATGTTACCTATTCACCTCTTTCCCCGGCACCCCTCGACAAACGCCCTGAACATGTCAAGGCTCGCGAGGGGGTGGAGGTGGGTGTAGGATCCAAGGGTGCGGCGGACCAGGGCACCATCAAGGCCGTCCCGGATGCCCAGTCCCCGGGTGATCCGGTACGCGTACCGGGTGCCGCTGTCCAGGACCACGTCGCTGTAATGGAACTCGTGCCCCCGGAAGGGGCCGGGGCCGAGGGGGCTCTCCCCGGAGGCAACCCCTTCGACGTAGGAGACGACCCGGCTGGCGGGCATCCGGGTCTCGCCGGGGAAGACCCCGCACATGGCATAGGATGCCCCGGGTCCCCCGCGCCAGCCCTTCGCGAGCACGATCCGGTCCGTCAGGTACATGAGCCCGCCGCACTCGCCGTAGATGGGCTTCCCATCGAGAGATGCCTGCCGCAGTCCCTCTTTCATCCCCTCGTTCGCCTCGAGCCCGGGCCCGAAGAGCTCCGGGTAGCCCCCGCCGAGGATATACCCGTCGGCCTCCGGCAGTCTCCCCTGGACCGGACTGAAGGTCACTACTTCTGCCCCGAGGGCGGGGAGGAGGTCGAAGAGGTCGGCGTAATAGAAGTTGAAAGCCTCGTCGTACGCCACCCCGATCCGCACATCTGGCTTTTTCTCCGCCGTGAAGGGGGAAGGGTCGGACGAGACCGGATCGAGGTCGGCGGCGCAGGCAAGAACCCGGTCCAGGTCAACGTGGGCGGAAACGAGTTCCCGAACTGCGGCAAGCCTGTTCGTGAACTCCCCGTCCCCGCTTCCCTCCCGGTAGGGGACGAGGCCCAGATGGCGCATGGTGAGCTCGACCCGGGAATCCTGGGGGATGGCACCGAGGACCGGGATCCCGCAGGCATGCTCGATGGCGGTCACCGCCTTCCTCGTGTGGGACTCGCTCCCGACGCTGTTTAAGATCACCCCCCGGATGGAGATGGCCGGGTCGAAGGCCTGGAAGCCCTTCACGAGGGCGGCCGCGGACCGGGTGATGGACCGGGCGTTCACGACGAGGATGACCGGGACCCCGAGATCCTTCGCGATCCCGGCCGTGGACCCCCGATCGGTGAGGGCATCGGCCCCCTCGTAGAGGCCCCGGACCCCCTCGATGAGGGCGAGCCCGGCCCCGAGGCACCCGTGGGAGAAGGAGGCCTGAATCTCCCGGTCCCCCATGACGAACCCGTCGAGGTTCCGGCACGGGCGCCCGGTCACCGCCGAGAGGTACGACGGGTCGATGTAGTCCATCCCTGCCTTGAAGGTCTGGACCGGGGTCCTCTCCGAGAAGAGGGAGGCGAGGGCGAGGGTGATGGAGGTCTTCCCCGTCCCGGAACGATCGCCGGAGATGAGGAGGGCCTTCATCGAAGGGACCTCAGCACCGCCCCGAACTCGCTCTCGACGATATGTTTGACCCCGAGGGTCTTCGGGTGCAGGTCCACCTCGACGACGACGTGCTGGTGGCCGAGAAGCCGGAGGGGCTCCACCTGCCTCGGGCCATTCGTCACCGAGAAGACCTCGATCCCCTTCGTGTACTCGGGGGGCACCGCGTGAGGCACCCCGGCCAGGAGGAGGAAGGCAGGGGCCTCCGCGGCGATCCGTTCCCCGATGGCATCTCCGTTCGCCCCGTACTCGTCCAGGGCCCCGAGAAGACCGGGGGTGAGTCCCCTCTCTACCATGCCCGCCCGGATGATCCGGGCGTCCTCCCGCACCTTCGGGAGGCCCCTTTCCTCGAGGTTCGCGAGGTACGTAATCGGGGCGTCCGGGCAGACCTCGTGGAGGGCCAGGAGCTCGTCGGCAAACATGTAGGCGGTCTCCTTCTTCGCGTTCAGGACCGCCATCCCGTGCTCGCCGGAGCGGGCCATCTCAAGGAGCCTCGCCGCCGCCACGTGCTTCAGGTCCCCCCGGGAGGGCTCGATGTACTCCTGGATGGCCGCACCCCGGAGGTGCTCCACCTCGTTCGCCCGGGCGAGGAGGTACCGCTGCCGCTCGAGCTCGGCGGTACCGATCCATCCCGCCTCCGCCGCGGCCTCCAGGGTCGCGATGACCCCCTCGATGTTCTCCCGGAAACCGGCATGGATGTTCACCACGATGGTGGGGGTGGAGACCCCGCTCCCGGCGAGGGCAGAGGGGAGGTCCTCCCCGATGATCATCGAGACGCAGGTCCCGATGACCGCCATCCGGGCGGGGGAGAACCGCTGTTCGGCGTACCGGAGCACCCGCTCGAGAGGCCCCTGCCCGCCGAAGATGAACTCGTGGTCGGCGAGGGAGGTGGTGAGGACCCGCATCCCGTCCTCCTCGAGGAGCCGGGCGTGCTTGAAGGAGCAGCCCGAGGGGCCGTGGAGGATGGCCACGTCTACGTCGAGATCCCTCGCGGTGTAGAGGGCCGCAACGATGGATGAGGGGCGGGGCTGGATGTAGTCCATGGTCACCTCCAGGTCTTTACCGAGAGGACCACCGCCCCTCCGGCGGGTGTCTCCCGGAGGGCAAGGGCTCTCGCCGCGTCGAGGGTGTCCGCGTACGCGATCCTCCTCCCGAATCCCCCGGGCCGTACGGCCCGGGCCGCCTCCCCTACCAGGATCACCCGGTCCGGGTGGATCTTCTGGATCGAGGAGTCGATGTCCCGGGGCGGGAACCCCTCGCAGACCGCCCGGTCTTCCTCACCAATCACGAGGGTGATCCAGCCGCCGCCCGAGACGGCCCTTGCGTAGGAGGCGGCCGCCTCCGTCGTTCCGGCCGTTGCCCCGCTGTTCGCGTTGTCCACGACGATGACCCCGTCCTTCCTCTCCACCGAGAGCCTGCCCTCCACGCCCCCGAAGGAGGCGAGGGCCGACGGATCCCGCCCGAGGGCGCAGAGGGTGGCCGCCGCGAGGGAGATGGCCACCCGGTAGGGCGGCAGATCCCCGAGGGGATTCCGGAACTCACCCCGGATACCGTTGTGATGATAGGAACAGAGGTCCCCGTCCCAGCTCACGCATTCCCCGCAATCGACCAGGTTCGGGTGATCGAACCGGGCCCCCGGCGGCACCACCACGAGGGGAACTTCCCGCATGCTCTCCCGCTTTGCGGCAAGGGCCGAGCGTTTTCCCGCGGCAATCCGGTAATCATCTCCCGAGGTGAGCACCGCCGCATCGCCGGCTCCCGAGACGCCGAGGGACTCCTCCGCGACAAGCCACCCGCCTTCACGCACCGCCTCCTTCGCGGCGGGAACCACCGAGGCGGGGGTGATGGACCTTCGCCAGAGGAGGGTTTGTCCGGGGTACCGGAAGGTGCCCCGGGAGGTGTGGAGGATCCCGGGTCCGAAGGAGCCGGGAGCGTACGGGGGGGTTGGGGCCCCCCTGGACAGGATCCCGGGTCCCGCAGGGAGCCCCGGGTCCAAAGGAACCGTGGCTGTCCAGGGAGGTAGGGGCCTCTCTGG
>DATGDI010000247.1:0-20192 GCA_035310965.1 Methanomicrobiales archaeon | reverse complement strand
GGTTGTGTTCGATAACGATCACCGTGTTGCCCTTCTCCACGAGGTCATCGAGAACCTTGATCAGCTTCTTGGTATCGTCGAAATGGAGGCCGGTCGTCGGCTCGTCCAGGAGGTAGAGGGTCTTTCCGGTCGCACGCTTCGCGAGTTCCCGGGTGAGCTTGATCCGCTGTGCCTCGCCACCCGATAGGGTGGTCGAGGACTGGCCGAGCTTGATGTAGTCGAGGCCGACCCGGGAGAGGGTCTCGAGCTTACTCCGGATGGAGGGGATCTTCTCGAAGAGGGTCATGGCCTCCTCCACGGACATAGAAAGAACATCGGCGATGGACCTCCCCCGGTACTTTACCTCCAGGGTCTCGCGGTTGTACCGGGTCCCCTTGCACTCCTCGCACTCGATGTACACGTCAGGGAGGAAGTTCATCTCGATCCGGATGAGCCCCTCGCCCTGGCAGGCCTCGCACCGGCCGCCCCGGAGGTTGAAGGAGAACCGGCCCGGGCTGTACCCCCGGACCTTCGCCTCCTTCGTCTCGGCAAAGACTCTCCGGATGTCGTCAAAGACCTTCGTGTACGTGGCCGGGTTCGACCGGGGGGTCCGGCCGATGGGGGACTGGTCGATGACGATGACCTTGTCGATGGCGTCCCCGAACTCGATGGAGTCGTACGATCCCACCTGGACCCGGGAGTGGTGGAGGGCCCGCTGCATGGCCCGGTACAGGATCTCGTAGATCAGCGTCGACTTCCCCGAGCCCGAGACCCCGGTCACGGCGGTGAAGACCCCGACGGGGATCTTCACATCGATGCCCTTCAGGTTGTTCTCCCGGCAGCCTATGAGGGTGATGAACTTCTTTGACCTGCGCCGCTTCTTCGGCACATCGATCTTCATCTTCCCGGCGAGGTAGAGGCCTGTGAGGGACTTGGGGTTTCCCTCGATCTCATCAGGTGTTCCCTCGGCGACGATGGCCCCGCCGTGGATCCCCGCCCCCGGTCCCATGTCCACGACATGGTCGGCGGACCGGATGGTCTCCTCGTCATGCTCCACGACGATGAGGGTGTTCCCCAGGTCGCGCAGGGCCTTCAGCGTCTCGATGAGCCGGCGGTTGTCCCGCTGGTGGAGGCCGATGGAGGGCTCGTCCAGGACATAGAGGACGCCGGTCAGGTTCGAGCCGATCTGGGTCGCCAGGCGGATCCGCTGGGCCTCTCCCCCGGAGAGCGTTCCCGCCGCCCGGGAGAGGGTGAGGTACCCGAGGCCCACCCGCTCGAGGAACCGGAGCCGGTCGTTGATCTCCTTCAGGATCTGGTGGGCGATCTCCTTCTCCTTCGGGGTGAGGGGGAGGCCCTGGAAAAAGGCGATGACGCCGGCCACCGGCATGTCGGTGATATCGACGATGGACTTCCCGGCGATCTTCACCGCGAGGACCTTCTTCTTGAGCCGCTTCCCCCCGCAGACCGGGCAGAGGGAGACCTGCATGAACTTCTCGAGCTCGTGCCGGCGGTACTCCGACTGGGTCTGCTTGTACAACCGCTCGGCCTGGGGGAGGAGCCCCTCCCACGCCCCGGTGTGGTCCCAGTGGCCGTCCCCGTTGCTCATGGACATGGAGAACCGGATCCGGTCGGAGGAGCCGTACATGAGGGCGTTGTACTGCTCCTTCGTGAGATCCTTTATCGGAGTGAGGACGGAAAAGCCGAAGTGCCGGGCGATGGCCCCGAGGTACTGGGCCCGGTACCCGTCGATGTAGTTCCGGTAGAGGGCGACCGCCCCCTCGGCGACGGACTTGTCCCGGTCCGGGATGATGAGGTCGGGGTCAAACTCCATCTTGATCCCGAGGCCGTTACAGCCCTCGCAGGCCCCGAAGGGGCTGTTGAAGGAGAACATCCGGGGCTGGAGTTCCTCGAAGCCGATGCCGCAGACCGGGCAGGCCATGAGGGAGGAGTAGGTGTGGGCCTTCCCCTCCTCGTCGAGGACCATCACGAGCCCGTCCTCCGATCTCTTCAAAGCGTTTTCGCAGGCCTCGGCAAGCCGGGACCGGTCATCGGTGGAGACCCGGTCGATGACGATCTCAATGTCCTGCTTTTTGTACCGTTCCAGGGGGATGTCTTCGTCGGTCCGGTGGATCTCGCCGTTCACCCGAACCCGGGCGAAGCCATCCCTGTGCAGATCCCGGATGAGGGCCTGGTAGGTCCCCTTCTTCTGTCGCACGACGGGAGAGAGGATGGTCACCGTCCCCGGGTGCTCCTCCGCGATCCGGCCGGCGATGCGCTCCGGGGTCTGGGCCTCGATCCGGATCCCGTGATCGGGGCAGTAGGGGACCCCTATCCGGGCGAAGAGGAGCCGCAGGTAGTCGTAGATCTCGGTGGTTGTCCCGACGGTGGAGCGGGGGTTCTTGGAGGTCGACTTCTGCTCGATGGAGATGGCCGGGGAGAGGCCCTCGATGGACTCGACATCGGGCTTGGACATGAGCCCGAGGAACTGCCGGGCATAGGAGGAGAGGGACTCGACGTACCGGCGCTGACCCTCGGCGAAGATGGTGTCAAAGGCGAGGGTGGACTTGCCCGAGCCCGAGAGGCCGGTGAGGACGATGAGCCGGTCCCGCGGGAGCTCCACGGTGATGTCCTGCAGGTTGTGCTCCCGCGCACCCCTTACGACGATCTTTCCCGGCATTTTGTGGATAGATCCATTCCCTCCGGAGCTATATAGGGGCTTCGCCACCGGAAAAAAAGTGAGGAACCACCCTTTCGCAAGGAACCCTCTAGAGGGTCATGAACTGCTTCACCATCTCCCCGGCCCGGAAGATGGAGATCCTCCCGCCGCTCTGGGAGACGACGACCCCGATGGAGTTCGTGGCCCGGGTGATCCCGGCCACCGAGCCGTGCCGGGTCCCGAGTCCCATGGGGACCTGGACCGTCGAGGTGTCGATGGTGATGTACCGGCCCGCCGACTCGATGACCCCGTCGCCCGAGACCACGAAGGCCCCGTCGAGGATGGCGAAGCCCTTCACGTTCTCGGCGATCCCGGGGTTCGTGATGACCCGCTCCTCCCGGGCGTGGCCCTCGAAGGGGTTCAGGATGAGCTGCCGGGACCGGTCCAGGACCGCCGGGGCATCCCCGACGATGAAGGCCGTCCCGACCGGCTTCCCCTCCCGCCCCTCCCGGGAGATCGCGACAGCGATCTGGAAGGCCGCCTCGAAGACCTCGGGCTGGACGTCCGTCCCGGCGAGGATCTCCCCCTTCCAGGCGTCCTCGGAGGGGACCTCCTGCCCGGGGGACCAGGACGGGCCCACCGCGGGTGCGGCCGGCCCCTCCCCCGCCCGTGCCTGGACCTCGGAGATCTGGGCCGTGTCGTCCCCGACGGACTGGTTGGCGAGCTCGAGGACGAGGACGAGGACCGGGACGATCTCCAGCCTGCCGATCCACATGACGAGGATGAAGACCCACTTCGCGACGGAGGGCATCTCGGGCGAGACGAAGCCCGTGGTGATCCCGGTGTTACTCACGGCGGAGACGATCTCGAAGATGACCGCCGTCGACTCGAAGAAGATGGTGGAGAAGTGGAGGACGATCACGGTCGCGACGGAGACGGTGAGGAAGAAGAGGATGATGACGAGCATGTTGTTCCTCACCTCGTTCTCGGCCACGTCGTTTGCGATGACCTGCCCCTGGTACTCGAAGGGGACGACCATCTTCGGGGAGACGAAGATCCGCTTCAGCCACCAGATGATGCCGTGGTACCCGAGGAGCACCCGGTAGGCCTTGATCCCCCCGCTCGCCGAGCCCGAGGCCCCCCCGATGGCCATGAGCATGATGAGGAGGATCACCGAGACCGAGGCCCAGAGCTGGAGGGGAACGTCCTGGAAGCCGGTGGTCGTGATGGCCGAGACCGACATGAAGAGGGCGTGCCGGAAGGCGGTCAGGGAGTCCTCGCCGGTGAGGTAGGTGAGATCGATGATGATGGAGACCGTCCCCAGGGCGACGAGCCCGAGGATGAGCCGGACCTGGCTGTCCCGGAAGAAGGTCCAGCGCCGGCGGGTATAGAGGAGGTAGTAGATCATGAAGGGGAGGGAACCGGCGAGCATCACGGGGACGAGGGCAAACTCGAGGAGGGGGCTCTGGTAGAAGGCGATCCCCGCGGCATGGACGGTGAACCCGCCGGTGGAGATGGCGCTCATGGCGAGGTTCAGCCCGTCCCAGAGGGGGACCCCGGTGAGGAGGATCAGGACCAGGGAACCCAGGGTGAGAAGGACGTAGATCTTCCACATCTCCCGCCCGGTCGAGATGAGGCCCGGGAAGAAGGGTGCGCCATCGCCGGGGGGACGCACGCACCGGGCGTTCGTGAGGCTCGACCGGGCGAGGACCGTGATGGTGAAGGCGACCATCCCGATCCCCCCGAGCCACTGCATGAAGGTCCGCCAGAAGAGGAGGGAGGCGGGCATGGTCTCCGGGACCGGGATGAGGGTGAGGCCGGTGCAGGTCCACCCGGACATCGCCTCGAAGAGGCTGTCGAGAACGGACATGCCCCCCCCGAGGATGAAGGGGAGGGCTCCCACGGCCGCGCAGGTGAACCAGATGATGGCCACGGCCCCGAGCACGATGGAGAGCCGGGCCTCGCCCGAGGGGGGATGGCTCATGGCGAGGGCCCGGCCGAGGACGAGGAAGACCACGGGCACGCTCGCCAGGGGGAGGAACATCCTCCACTCGCCGGTGAGGAGGACGACCACCAGGGGTAGGAAGGTGATGATCCCGAGGATCCGGAAAGCGACCCCCATCTCCCCCGCGAGAATGGAGAAGTAGGCAGATCTCTCCATCGGTAGAAACGTGGGTCGCCTCCCTATTACAATGTTTCTTCATGGAAGGTACGGTCTGCGGCAGGCGGCCCTGGGTGCGGTTTCCAGGGGCACCGGGGGTGCGGTACTAAGGGCACCGGGGGTGCGGTACTAAGGGCACCGGGGTAAAGGATTATGATGCATCTCGGGAGAGATGATAGTGTGCATAGGGTCGAATCTCGGGGATCAGCGGAAGGGGAGGCCCGCATGCCGCGGGATCCCCCGGTGGCAGCCTCTCCCGGACCGGGGGGAGGGCCCGCCGGGAGGAGTATGCCCCAGCGCACGCCCGGGACGAGCCGGCGCCGGAGGGGACGGGGACGAAGGGGCAGGGTTGAGGCCGCCCCGGCACCCCGGGGCAGGAGGGAGGGGGAGTTCCCCATGAACGACTGGCTGGCCCGGAACTTCCCCCAGTTCCCCCCCGACCGTGCCACGATCCTCGCGGCCACGAGGCACCTCTCCGGCCCCCAGCGGAGGAACCTCTTCTCCCCCGACCCGGGGACCATGAAGACCGCGGAGGGGAAATGGTACGAGGCCATCATCTACGAGACCATCCTCCGGTGCGCCCTCGCCTCGGACCGGATCTCCCGGGTGGTCTCCAAGGGTGCCGACGCCCGGTACCGGCGTCTCCAGGCCCGGCTCGGCCAGAACGGCCTCTTCTACTCCCGGTCGGGGGACATCAAGGTCCGGGGGAACGGGCAGGACCTCGCGGAGCTCGACCTCCTCCTCGTGGGCGAGGGGAGGTCCATCGCCTTCGGCGAGATCGTTACCTCCCCGGCGGCAATGAAGGAGCTCGAGAAGGAGTTCCTGTACAAGAAGCAGCTCATGGGCCACCTCTTCGGCCAGCAGGTGGTCCCCGCCCTCCTCGTCTCCTCGGTGGACATCTCCCGCATCTCGGCGGTCCGGCGCATCCTCGAGGACCCCTCGAACCTCTACCTCTCCACGGCGACCTGCGAGGAGCTGAAACGGATCGTCGGCCGGGAGGAGGTAATGCGGGGCACCACCCGGGTCGCCCGGAACCCCAAGCTCGTCGAGGCTCCGGATCTCCCCCTCGCCGGGAGCTTCGACTACCGGCGGATGCACGAGGTCCAGCGGAGCCGGGTCTTCTCGGCCCTCGCGAACGGGACCATGTACCGGGGCTGGGACCCGAGGGAACCCCAGACGGTCATCGTGAAGAAGATCCTCCTCGGAGCCCTCGAGCCGGGGGCGGTGAACGTCTTCTCAAACCAGGTGCGGCTCATGTACCGGGGGAAGCCTATCACCCCGCAGGAGATCCGAACCCATTTTGCCAAGATCATCCTCACCGTGAACCTCCCCGAGGCAGAGCCCATCATCTACATGAAGCCCCGGGACCGGCACTATTACCTGAAGATGGTCAGGGTCCGGCCGGGCCAGTTCAAGTTCGAGAGTAACCGGTCCCGGAAGATGCTCGGGTTTTTCCTCTGGCTCGAGGACATCAGGCCCACCCTGCGGCCGGATATCGCCGGAAAGCTCCTCAATTCGGGATACTTCCGGTAAAATCCCCGCCGTGCCGGGGTTCCCGTACCCTTCACTTTTTCCGGTTCCTCATCCATTCGTCGAGGTAGCGGACCAGGGAGAAGGCCCCGTCGGTGGTGGGATGGACCTCGATGAACTCGTCGAAGTCCTGCACGGTGCAACCCGTGCGGATGAGGAAGGCGAGGTACGAGGCGACGATGGAGGCGCCCGGGGCCGCGAGGGTGGCAGAGAGGATCCTCCCGTCCTCCGGGTTCGCCCTGATTCCCGACCACCCGGTGTTCCCTTCGGGTACCGACCAGAAGGAGAAGGGGCCGGCCGGCGAGGGAGATCCCGTTCCGACCGAAGGCCCGTTCTCCATCGAGCACCAGGCGAACTCGTTCATGAGGGTGAGGGACTGGGGGATGCATCGGTAGTCCATCTTCCGCTCCCTCCCGAGGATGTTGTCCGCGGCGACGAGCCCCTCCATCCTCGCGACAGGTGTGAGGTAGGGCGGGCCGGTGAGATCCCCGGCGGCATACACCCCGGGGACACTCGTCTGCATGTACTCATCCACCACCACCTCGCCCAGCGGCCCTTTCTCGGGGCCGGAGATCATCTCCGAGTTCGGGGTAAGCCCGGTGGCAAGGAAGACCCCGTCCGCGGGGAGCTCCGCCTCCGCCCTCCCCTTTCCTACCACCACGGCCCTGACATGCCCGTCCCCCTTTATCCCGGAGAGCCTGGCACCCTCCTCTATCTCCACCCCGGCGAGCTCCTTCAGTGCCTGCCGTCTGAGGGGTTCATCGATTCCCTTCAGGAAACTGCTCCTCGCGAGAATCGTGACCTCCGCCCCGAAGGCGTGGAAGATGTGGGCAAACTCCGCCGCCATCACCCCCCCGCCGATGATGATGATCCGCCGGGGGAGATCCCTCCACGCCGTAAGAGTATGGGCATGCACCACGCCCGGGAGATTCACCCCCACAACCCGGGGGATCAGCGGGCGGGACCCTGTCGAGGCGAGGACCGCCTCAGCCTCGACCCGTTTGCCATCAATGAAGGGGGTACCTCCGTCAATGCTCCCCTCACCGGAAAGGCGTCTCACCCCGGCCTCCTCGGTCTCCTTGTCAAGGACGCGGGTGATGATGGCCTGGATCTCCCCCATCTCCGCGAGGAGCACCGGCCAGGAGACCCGGGGCGGGCGGTCCAGGACGCCGAGTTCTGACAGGGTCCCGGCGTACCGGACGGTGCGGGCCACGTCGGCGAGGGCGCAGACCACCATGCACCCGTGGTGGAGGCACTGCCCGCCGAGGCCCCCCCGCTCGACGAGGGTCACCTCCCGCCCGGCCCGGGCCATGCGCATCGCCGCGAGGCGCCCGGCCGGCCCGCCGCCGATGACGAGGATCATGGCCCGTTCAGAGGAGCTCGGCGCCCGTGTCCATCGGCTCGGTGAGGACGACGCCCGTGACCGCGTTCAGCTCGAGGAACTTCTTCCCCCGGAACTGCCAGACCGGCAGGTGGACGAGCTCGAGCTCGATGGCGATGTCCTTCCTGTCCGGCTTGAAGATCCGCTCTTCGTAGAAGATGGTGTCCCCCTTGACCTGCTTGATCCGCACCTTCTGGGTGAGCTCCTCGACGACCCGGTCCCGGAGCTTCTCCTCGGCCTCGGACTTCTGGACCATGGGCTGGAGCACCACCGCCGAGACGGGGACCGGCGAGACCTGGACCTGCCCGAGCTCCTCGCCGGTCTCCGCGCCGTTGATGGCATTGATGGCCCCCTTCTTCTCGGCGTTGAAGGTGACCACCTGGTTCCCGTAGCCCTTCTGCCCCGTGCTCCGGTAGTGGTACCGCCAGTAGGGGATGAAGCGCAGCGTCCCGGCCCCGCTCTCCCCGGAGATGGCCCGGGCCCGCTTTTCGTCCACCTTCACCGGGATATGGGGGAGCTCCGGCCCCGCCTGGTCTATGGCCGGCGTGGAGGCCTCGGCCGCACCCGCCCCGAGGTCGAGGCTGAGCCTCTCCCCGAGGACCGTCGCCATGGCCGCACGGCCGGCGAACTCCCCGAGCTCCCGGATTCCCCACCGGACACAATGCCCGGTGACCGCCGAGTCGTTCAGGGTGAAGAGGAGCTTCCGGCTCGTGACCTCCTTTTCCTCGACCCGGCACCGGTAGTTCGTCCGGTCGAACTGGGCGATCTCCCCCGTGTTATCCGAGCACTGGACGATGACGCACTCGCCGTCACCGATGGCCGAGAGGTCGAGGGGCCGCTCCAGGTCCTCCACCTCGTACGAGGCCGCCTCCAGGATCCGCCGCACCGCCTCCCGGGCCCGATCTCTCATCTCGCTGTCCATTCACCAAAATATCGCCTCCCTACTATAGAACATTTCTTCTCCCCGGGCGGGAACCGACGACGGACAGAGTGCACCGGGCCCCCGGAGGCCGGTTCGACACCTATATCAGAGAACCGGGGAAAATGTACCGGTACAGGTGCCCATGGAACCGGAGAATCCCGTCAATCCCTGCGAACCCTGTTGCCCGAGCCTCGCCTTTGTCAGCAACCGGATCGAGGACCTCGCCATGGAGGTGACCTACAACCCGGTGGAGAACACGGGGAAGATCATCTTCAACCTGTCCCTGATACCCGACGACAGGCTCGAGGTGGCCATCACGCTTTTCCGGAACGCCTACCGGGCAGGCCTCTCGGTGAGCGACCGGGTCCGGATCCTCGATGCCGGCACGAAGCTGGAGGGACTCACCATCCCTGAGGGGTTGAACGGGATCTGCACCCTCTGCACCATCACCCTGGACGGTATCCTCCTCAGGCGGGGGGTCCCCATCCAGCCGGTGGGAGGGGGGCTCGTCGAGATCGTCGACCGGGTACCGCGCCGGTTCACCCACATGATCCTCTACGAGGCGACCACCATCGACCCGCTCGAGGTGCTCGTCGCCCAGGACCTCACCTCCATCACCCGGGTCATGAAGGAGGGGAGCGGCACCATCCTCGCGAACCTGCGGGAGTGCCACATGGAGGCCGAGTCCCTGGTGATGGGGCTCCTGGACGACCTCTCCGAGGTGGGATTCACGGGCATCCTCGAGGTGGGGGCGCCCAACGTCCCCATCCTCGCGGTCCCGGTCAGCCCCCAGTACTTCGGGGTCGCGATGGTCGGCGGCACGAACCCCATGGCGGCACTGAAGGAGGCCGGGATCCCGGTGGTGACGAAGGCCCTGAAGGGGGTCATGGACGTCCGGGAGATGGGGTCGATCCGCGACTACTGATCCGGCTACTGTGTCGCCAAAGCGAGGGCCCTGAAAGGCGTCATGGATGTCCGGGAAATGGGCTCCATCCGGGACTACTGATCCGGGCCGGAGGCCCAGGCGAGGTTCATGGCCAGGATCTGTGAGAAGAACCGGAGGAAGCCCGGGGACTCCGAGAAGATGGCCGTGGGGGCCTCCTCCCTGACACCCATGATGACCATCGCCCTCTTTCCATCGATGATAAAGATCCCGGCCGTCTCCATGGGAACGCGTTCGGGATGTCCCCGCAGGGGCCTCACATGGACCTTCATCCCCGGGGGAACAGGCCCCTCCCAGTGGCCCGTGACCACCTCCACCTCGACGGGAGGAGAGAGCTGGACCAGCTCGGGGAGGAGGACCCTCTCGAGGAAAGGCCAGGTGGTGAAGAGCTGCACCCTCCTCTTCGCCCCCCGGATAAGGTCCCTGAGTCGCGTGGCGATCTTCTCCTCCCCGTAGATGGACCAGATGAGCTCCTGGTCGCCCCTCTCCACCGTCACCCGCTTCCGGTAGATATCCCCGAGGATCTCCCGTGCGCGGAGGGCATCCTCCTCGATGCGGGAGAGGAGGTTTGCGATCCCCTCCTCCGGGGGGATCGCGGAGAAGCGTTTCGGGGTGGCATGGGAAACGGTGACCAGGTTCTTCTCCACGAGCCGGTCGAGGACCGGGTACACGGATGCGCGCGGGACCCGGGAGAACTCGTGGATCTCCGTGGCGGTCGCGCCCTCCATTCCCAGGAGGGCAACGTAGACAAGGGCCTCGTACTTGGTAAAACCGAGGGATTTCAGGATCTGCGGAAGGGCGGCCCTGAGGTCCTCTCCCATCTCCATGGAAGTAAGTATAAATACCGAAGCCAGATAAATGTTGTTATTATCAAGACAACAGGTGAATCCTGATGCAAGGTCGCTCACTTCCCCCGCTTATCGCTATCATCGCCCTCCTCGCCCTCCTCGCGGCACCGGCCCTGGCCGGTGAAGAGCAGCTCTTCGGATCCCCCCAGCTCTCCGCGGCCATCTCGGGGACGAACGAGTTCACCCCCGGCGAGGACGTAACCCTCACCGTGAAGGTCCAGAACACCGGGGTGAACGAGGTGACCATCACCCAGTCTACCATCATCACCCCGATCGACAAACCGAACACGGCGAAGCTCCTGACCGTGGGCCTCTCGTCCGGGACGGCACCCGTCACGGTGAAGACCGATCCCCAGATGGTCGGGGATCTTACCGGCGGGAGCAGCGTCGCGGCCACCTTCTCGGTGAAGATCTCGAAGTACGCGAAGGGCGGGGTGTACTCCCTCCCCCTCCAGCTCAACTACCAGTACCTCAATACCGCCGAGAAGGTGAGCTTTGACACGCTCAGGTACTGGTACTACACCACGAACATCACGATTCCCCTCGACATCAGGATCAAGCCCGGAGTGACCCTCGATCCGGTGATGTCAAGGGCAGACACCCTGAATGTCGGAACCGAGGGGTACATCGTCGTCACCATCACGAACGCCGGGAGCGAGACCGCCCGGGACGCGGTCGCCAAGCTCACCCGGGACGGGCTCTCGCCCCTCATCCCCACCGATGCCTCGGTCTACCTCGGGGACTTCGGGCCGGGGGACACCCGGGAGATCAGGTTCCGGGCATCGGTCTCTGCGGATGCCGAGGCGCAGAGCTATCCTGTCGATGTCCACGTGGAGTACACCGACTCGGAGGGCGAATCGGCGAGCTCGGACACCGTGACCATTGGTGTTCCGGTGGGGAGCAAGATCGACTTCGCCGTGGTCTCCCCCGTCCCCCAGGTGAACCCGGGGCAGACCGTGACCCTCGAGGTGACCTACCGGAACACCGGCTCCGCGGCGGTCCACGCCGCCGAGGCCCGGATCTCCCTTGTCGATCCCTTCACCTCGAGCGATGACACCGCCTACCTCGGGGACCTCGCACCGGGGGAGAGCGGGACCGCCCTCTACGACGTCACGGTGGCCTCGGGCGCGACCCCGAAGAGCTACGGCCTCGACTCCGAGATCCGGTACCGGGACGCCCTGGACAACAGCCAGATCTCTGACACCATCAAGGTCCAGGTGGAGGTGGTCCCGTCTCAGGGGATCCTCGGGATCCTCGGAAACCCCCTGGTCCTCGCCGTCCTCGTCGTTCTCATCGGGGCCGTCCTCGTTTATATCTTCATCCAGCGCAAGAAGAAGTGATGATTCCCTGGGACGGCCCCCTCCCGGCCCCCCGCCTCCGCACCATCGAGGAGATCAGGGGGGTCCTCATGGACCCGGCCTGCGGCTGCGCAGAGCCTCTCTACTCGATGTACCGCGACCTCTCGAAATCCCCGGAGGACCGGCGGTGGCTTCGTGAGCAGGACCTCCGGTACGACCTCACGGTCATTCCCGCGAGGACCCTCTGCGGGGAGTGCGTGAAGACCAAGGGGCACCACCACCCGGCGAACGGGAAGGGTGTCCCCTATCCCGAGATCTACGAGATCCTGGAGGGTGAGGCCCACTACCTCCTCCAGACGAGGTCGGCGGAGGACGTCCTCCTGGTCCGGGCAGGCCCGGGTGACCGTGTCCTCGTCCCACCTGGGTACGGGCATGTAACCATCAACCCCGGGAGGTCCACCCTCTCCATGGCAAACATCGTCTCCACCCGGTTCGAGAGCGATTACTCGGTCTACGAGAAATTCGGGGGCGGGGCCTGGTTCGAGCTCGAGGGGGGTGCCCTCGTGCGGAACCCCCGCTACCCCCACGCGGCCGGGGCGAGGATCCTTTCGGCCCGGGACCAGAAGGGCCTGGATTTCCTTCCCCGGCGCCCCCTCTACGATCTCGTCGGCACGAAAAGCCTCGGGTTCCTGAACCGGCCCGAGGAGTATCCGGAGATCTTCTCCTAGAGCTCCCGGCTCCCGATCGGGAGCAGGGAGCCATGATTCTTCAGATATAGTGGATGAGCCTCTTCAGCTCGCGGTTCCCCCCCACCGCGATGATCGAGTCGCCATCCCCCACCGGTTCCCCGGGCCCCGGTCTCACCACCGAACGCCCGGGCCCCTCGAGGCCCACGATCCTGACTCCGGTCCTTCTCTCCAGGAACCCGACCGTCGCCCCGGCATGCCGGGTGAGGTGCTTCATGAGCACCTTCTGCCCGTTCGGGAGATCGACGAGGACCCGGACGATGTCCGAGAGGATGATCCCGGCGATGACCTGGCCGCCGATGGTCGGGAGAAGGGCGACGTAATCCGCCCCGGCCTTGTAGAGCTTCTCCACCGAGGCGGGCTCGCTCGCCCGGGCGAGGATCCGGGCCGAGGGGTTCAGGTTCCGGGCGACGAGGGTGGTGAAGATGTTCACGCTGTCGTCGTTGACCGCGGCGATGACGAACCGGGCCTCCCCGACACCGGCGGCCCGGAGGACGGCCTCGTCCTCGGCGCTGCCCACCACCTCGCTCACGCCGTGGCTCCTCCGGTCGATGACGGTGCACCGGACCCCGGCCCCGGTCAGCTCCGCGTAGGCGGCCTTCCCCACGTCCCCGTATCCCGAGATGACCGCCGAGGGCTCCCCTGTCTCGCGGATGCAGAACTCGCGGTCCAGGACTTCGGAGACCGAGGAGGCCTTCCCGAGGAGGAAGAGCATGGTGGAGGCGTCCAGGAGATCCTCCCTTTGCGGCGAAGGGACGAACTCCCCCGCCTTCCACAGGAAGAGGAGATCCACCCCGTACCGCTCGAAGAGGGAGAGCTCCCCCAGGCTCTTCCCGAAGGCGATGCACCCGGGCATGACCGGCACCTTGACGAGCTTGAGGCTTCCGTCGGCCGATCTCCCCTCCTCGAGCCTCATGTGGTCAAGGCTGATGGCCTCGAAGATGGTGTCTACGTCGGGGCGGATCACGGCGTGGCGGGCCAGGATCTTGCCGGTGGAGTTCTTCGGCGAGAGAACGTACTCGGCCCCGGCGTACCGGAGGTACCGGTCATAGGCGAGGTCATCCACCACCGCGATGATGGACCCCGCCGTCAGGTCCCGGACGCCGAGGATGATCTCCGCCGCGGTCCGCTCGTCCTCGCAGACCACGACGGAGTGGGCGTGCCGCACCCAGGCCTGCTCCCAGGTGCGGGGGGCCCGGTAGTCGCCCCAGATTACCGAGACCCGGGACGGGTAGTGGGAGACCACCTCCCGTGCCACCCTCTCGTCGGCCTCCACCACGACGATCCCCAGGTCCGAGATGATGAGGCTGTCGATGAGGGCCCGGGCCAGCGGGCCGTAGCCGGCGATGACCACGTGGCCCTTCATCTCCCGTTTCGTGCCCCTGGGGGGAGGGGCGCTGATGATGCGGGTGAGCATCGGCTCGAGAAGGACCGGGATAAACATGAAGATCATGAAGACGCCGGAAAGGATCAGGACGATGGCGAAGAGCATCGTATAATCGCTCCGGAAGGGGAGGAGGTCGCCATACCCGGTAGTGGAGACGGTCTCGAGGATGAAGAGGAGGGCCTGGGCCCATGAGATCTCCCTCCCCTCGAATATGGGATAGATGGTATGGAAGATGGCCGTGAAGAAGATGAGGGCGAGGATGAAGATCCCGGCAAGGAGGGGAATCCCCCTCCGGCCCTGCCCGAAGATGAACCTCCAGGGGGGGATCCCTTCAGCCATGGGTCCTCCCTCCGCCCGTTCCGCCAGAGAGGGCCTCGCCGAGGTTCGCGAGAGAGAACGGGGCTGACGGATGGCGGGCGGCGAAGTCATCCAGGAGCCGGCCTGCCTCGGCCTCCAGGGAGTCCCGGGCATCCATGCCCCGTCCCGAAACATGGTCGAGGGAATTGAGCATGGCGTAGAGGGCGAGCTCCCCGGCAGGGATCCGGATGAACGGCTCGATTCTCGGGATCCCGCCCTCTCCTTCACCCGAACCCCGGGTCAGCCCCGCTCCGTCGCCGTCGAGGACCTTCAGGAACACCGATCGGGCCATCGAATCGAGGCTCGTTCCCAGGGCGAGTTTCGTCGCACCACCGTCCCTCGCGAGGGATGCGAGGGCATCGTCGCGGAGCCCTGTTCCCCCGAAAGGAGCCTCCGTTTGCCCGGGGACACGATCCCCACGGATCTCCCGGTGAGGTGAGGCGGCGGCCCATTCGATCCCCATTCCCTCGGCAATGGCCCGGGTCCTCCCCAGGTCCGTCCAGCCTCCCTCATCCACGGTGATGGCGATGAAGGAGAGATCCCGGCGCATCCCGAAGTGCGTCACGAGGAAGTGGAGGAGGGAGACGCTGGCAGGGCCGCCCGAGAGGGCAACGGCGATCCGGTCGCCGGGCCGGATCCACCCGTGGGCCCGGATGGTCCCCTTCGCCCTGGATTCGAGGCCAGAGATGAGATGCTCCCCGCAGAGACGGAGCCCCGAGTACCGCTGGAGGAGGATGGCATCCCGGTCGCACCGGTCGCACCGCATCGGGGCACCCTGATCAGACTTTTATCATCCCCTCACATAAAGTGTGTAGAGCGCCATGCCCATCTCGGCCGAGGCGGTTCGAAATCTCCAGGAGAACGACCTCCTGGTCCTCCATACCCTTGAGCGGCTCATGAAGCGGTTCCAGTGGGTCCCCCTGGATGTGCTTGCCCATGCCACGGGGAAGGGGGAGAAGGAGGTCTCCTACCGCCTCACCCGGCTCCTGCAGTTCGGCATGGCGAAGTATGAGAAGGTGCCCTACGAGGGCTACTCGCTCGTCTTCACGGGGTACGACGCCCTCGCCCTCCATGCCCTGTCCGGGAAGGGTACGGTATCGGCCCTCGGTCCCTTCATCGGGGAGGGGAAGGAGTCCATCGTCTATGAGGGGCTCGGCCTCGGCCGGCTGGTCCTCAAGTTCCACCGAATCGGGCAGAGATCCTTCCAGTCTGCAAGGTTGAAACGGGGGTATATGCCCGAGGCGGGGCATGTCCCCTGGCTCTTTGCCTCCGCCTTCTCGGCCGAGCGGGAGTTCCTGGCGCTCACGAAGCTCCACCCGAAGGTCTCGGTCCCCGTCCCCATCGAGCGGAACCGCCACGTGGTCGTGATGTCCCTGATACCGGGGGAGATCCTCTCCCGCTGCGGCCTCGAGCATCCCCGGGCCATGCTCGATGCCATCCTCGTCCAGGTGAGGGAGGCGTACCGGCTCGGCGTGGTCCACGCCGACCTCTCGGAGTTCAATGTCATGATCGAGGGGGAGCGGTGCTTCCTCATCGACTGGCCCCAGTGGATGGAGGCGACCCACCCGAATGCAGGGGAGATCCTGGAGAGGGACCTCCGGGTTATCCTGCTCTACTTTGAGAGGAAGTACGGGATCGAGTACCCCCTCTCCCGGGCGTTCGGGGAGGTGACCGGGTGAAGGTGTTTGGTATCGACGTCGTGAAGGGATCGGTCCGGTCCCGGACCCGCCGGCCCGTCTACGCCCTCGTCCGGATGGAGGACGGCGACGTCACCGGGGAGGGAGAGGTGACCCAGTTCCGGCTCCTCCGGGAGATCTCCGCCGAGGAACCTGACATCCTTGCCGTCGACAGTCTCCAGGAGATCGCCCGGGACCAGCACGAGCTCTTCGCCTTCCTCGAGCATCTCCCGCCGAGGACCCGGCTCATCCAGGTGACGGGCGGCGAACGCCCCGAGACCCTCGGGAAGGTCGCGGCCCGGTACAACATCAGCTTTGACCGGTTCGACCCCTTTGCCGAGGCCCGGGCGGCGGCGAAGATCGCCTCCCTGGGAGGCGGTGCCGAGGTGGTCGCCTGGGAGAACAGCTGCCTGGTCGTGGTCTCCCGGAACCGGTCCCTCGGGAAGGGAGGGTGGAGCCAGAACCGCTATGTCCGGAAGGTCCACGGCGCCGTGCTCCGGGAGGCCCGGGAGATCGAGGAGCGCCTCGTCCAGGCGGGCCTCCGGTACGAGAAGAGGGAGTCCCGGGCCTTCGGGGGGCTATCCCGGGTCCAGTTCCTCGTTCATGCACCCCGCGAGGAGATCCCGGTCTCCTCCCGGCGCGGGGGGGATGTCCAGGTGCGGGTCTCCGGCCAGAGGCTCGACCGGATCCGGTTCAAACCGGCGGGGAAGGGGGCGGGCTACCTGATCGTGGGGATCGACCCGGGAACTACGACGGCGGTCGCGGCGGTGGACCTGGAGGGGAATCTCCTCCACCTCTCCAGCGGCCGGCAGAGGTCCATGGCCGATATCGTCGAGACCCTCTACCAGGCGGGAAAACCCCTTGTCGTGGCCTCGGATGTCTCGGTGATGCCCTTCTCGGTGGAGCGGGTGAGGAGGGCCTTCTCGGCGGTGCCCTTCACCCCCCGCGAGGACCGTACCGGCGAGGAGAAGCAGGCCCTCACCGAGGGCTTCTCGTACGGGAACCTCCACGAAAGGGACGCCCTCTCGGCCGCCCTCGACGCCTACCGCTCGTACAGGAACCGGTTCCAGTCCATCCTGAAGCGGGTCCCGCCGGGTTTCGACCTGGCCCGGGTGAAGGCCGGCATCATCCGGGGCCAGTCCGTCGAGCAGATCCTGGGCGAGCTCTCCCCGGCCCGGGCACCCGCCGGGGAAAAACCCCCCGAGCCGGTCGTCCCGGGAAGGCAGGACGAGCGGGTCATGGTCCTCGACGGGATGGTGAAACGCCTCCGGAGCCTCGTCGCGGAGCTCCAGGAGGAGGTGAAGGCGAGAGAGACCGAGATCTCCAGGTACAGCGAACGCCTGGACCGGGAGCGGTCGCGGTCCTTTCTCCGCATGAAGCGGGACGCCGAGATCACGCGAAGGGACGCCGTCATCCGGGACCTGAGGCACCGGCTCCGGCGGGCCGAGCGCCAGGTGAAGTCCCTGAGGGGGCGCCTCGAGCGGGAGAAGGAGGCCGAGGAGGTCCGGGTGGAGGGGTCCCGGCTCCCTCTCAAGATCCTCCCGTCCCTCACCCGGGACGGGGTCCAGGCCCTCGTGCAGGAGGCGGGGATCGCGGAGGGGGACCTCCTCTATGTCGCGAGATCCGACGGGTGGGGCCGGTCGGTGGTAAAAGACCTGGCCGGCCTGGGGGTGACAGCGGTCCTCGTCGGGGTGAGCCCCCCGGGCCGGCCCGACCCCCTTCTCCTCGATACCTCGCGGGAGGAGGAGATACCGGTTCTCCCGGTCCCGGCCGGGGAAGTCCAGATGCGGGGACCCGCGGGTTCGGTCGCCCGGGACGTTGTCGACCGGGCCCTCGCGAACTGGGAGGAGGACCGGGAGAAGGACCGGATCGAGAGGGAAAAGGCCAAGGTGGAGTACCTCTTCAGGGAGTACCGGACAGAGCGGGAGAAGGAGGTGAGGAAGGGTGGATGACCGTGACCTGCTGGAGTCGATTCTCGACATCGTCGGCGACCGGGCGAGGGACGACTGCGCCGTCCTCCCCCTGGGGGACCGGATCATCGTCGCGACGACCGACATGCTCCACACGAAGACGGATTTCCTCGAGGGAATGACCGACTGGCAGTGCGGGTGGATGGCGGTTGCGGTCACCCTCTCGGACATCGCCTCCATGGGTGCTGCCCCCCGGTGGATCCTCCTCGCCGTGGGCCTGGACCGGGCGGAGCGCCTCCGGCCCGTCATGGTGGGAGCAAAGGACTGCTGCGACCGGTTCGGGGCAGAGCTCGTCGGCGGGGACATCGACAGCCACGACGAGCTCACCCTCGTCTCCACCGGCCTCGGGACCGTGGAGCCCGAACACCTCGTCCGGCGGAAAGGTTCACGGGTGGGGGACCTCGTCTGCGTGACCGGCGTGCTCGGCCGGGCCCAGGCAGCCATCGATGGCCATACCCAGTACAGAAAGGCCCTCTTCGAGCCCCAGCCCCGGGTCAGAGAGGGCCAGATACTCGGGAGGAGCGGGGCCACTTCGATGATGGACATCTCGGACGGCCTCGCCCTCTCGCTGTACGATCTCACGCTGGCGAACCCGTGCGGGTACCGGATCACCTCGGCGATGATCCCGGTCGTCGAGGATATCCCGTACGAAAAGGCCCTCGAACTCGCGGTGTATGGCGGCGGGGACTACGAGCTCCTCTTCACCATCCCCGCCGAGAAACTTCCCCTCGAAGGGATGACCTACCATGTCATCGGGCATGTGGTGGGTGAGCCCGGCGCCTTCCTGAACGGCGTCCCCATGGAACGGCGGGGGTACCAGCACCGGTGGAAGGAGTAAGGCCCGATCCCCGAAGAAATAGAGGAGTTGCCGGTCACGGCTGCCCGGCGGGGGGAGCGGCAGGACTGCAGATGCAGGCCCGGTTCTTCCAGAGCGTGAACATGACCGCACCGAATCCGAGGCTCACCGCAACGACGAGGATGAGGGTTCCCACGAGGGGGATGCGGAACAGGACGGCGAGGATCACGAACCCGATGGTGAAGGCGACATAGTCCGAGGCCGGGTGCTTCAGGAGGAGGGCGACCCTCCTCCCGAGGACGGAGGAGACGAAGAGAGTCGAAACGAGGACCCCGGCGAGGTAGATGAGGCCAAGGAGGATGGCGATGGGGAGACCCACGAGGGTGATGGCGAGGAGGAGGATGACGATGAACCCGATGATGAGGGCGATAAAGCCCCCCACGGTTTTCACGACGGGGGACCGGGCGAGCTCATCTTCGACGGCATGGTACCGGCCCGGCGCGAGCCGGATCAGGATCAGGCCGAGGATGAACAAGCCAATGGTGAAGAGGATCCCGAAGACCGAGAGGAGGGTCCCGCCCAGGGTGGACCGTTGACGGAGCTCCACCTCCAGGGTCCCGGCTGTCCCCCGGTTCTCAAAGGTGTTCGCCCTCACCGAGAGCTTCCCTGTGACGGTCCCGGCGTTGGTCACGGACCCGCCCGACACCATGGCGTCCCTCCCGATGGTGGCCTTGGTTCCGAGGTCAATGGTCCCACCTGCAAGGACCGCATTCGTGCCGACCTTCCCGTTCACGGTGACCGAGCCACCGGCGGCGACAACCTTGCCTCCGACATCGGAGTTGATGGTGACCTGCCCGCCGGCGGCGATGACATCGCCCTTCACGGGTGCGTTCACGATGATCTGGCCCCCGGCGGCCATCAGGCTTCCGACGGGGGCATCGATGGTGACCATCCCGCCGGTCGCAAAGACGTCGTCATCGGTCGCCTGGGCGATCCTCACGGTCCCGCCGCTCTGCGTTACGAGGGCAGAGGCGGCAGGAACCGCGAGGGCAAGGAGGAGGACGAGGAGGAAGTGTGAGGCTTTCATGGGGACACCCTTCCCGGGAATGAAGATAGAGCTTGCGGTGTTTGTCCCGCCTCCCGTCTGGATCGCCGGGTCACTGCTTTTTCCCGGGCTTCCCTTTTTCCAGGTTATCCCGGACCCGGAATCTCACGATTTTCCTGACCAGGTCGAGGGGCATCGGTTCATCGAGGGGGAACTGGATGGTTCCCTTCGAGATCTTGTAGCCGGACAATTCCTGCCGGAAGGCTCCCACCCCGGAGGATGTCGGGAAAAAACTGACGTGATCCTTGAATGCGGCAAAATGCACCAGGTTTCCATTCAGCCTGAAGGTCGGAATCCGGTAGCTGATGGTCTCCTCGGCATCCGGTGCCTCCTCCCGGATGGTTTTCCTCAATTTCTGCAATCTCTCCTGGATTTCACGAGGAAACTGTGCAATGTATTCGTCAATTGTATCGACCGGTTTCTTTTTGATATCCATA
>DATGDI010000246.1:0-5033 GCA_035310965.1 Methanomicrobiales archaeon | reverse complement strand
TCCTTGATGATGGGAAGTCTTCGGATGTGCTTTGATGTCATCAATTTGGCAGCCTCGTGAATGCTGATACCCGCTTTTGACGTGCAGATCGGTGATGAGGAAACCTCGCCCACGGCAACGTCGAGAGGCCTCTCTTTTGCGAGGAACTTCGACAGGAGATCCCGTTCGGTAAAGATCCCCCGCGGTCGCTTCTTGCGGGTGACGAGGACGCTCCCAATCCTCGCACTCCCCATCATCTCTGCCACCCGGGCAACTGTTGCTTCCTCGTCGACGGTCACGACCTTTTTTGACATGAAATCATCCACGCGAAGAGTAGTTTCAGGTGCGTCAGGCATGCCGCGGATGAGATCTGAGGCGGTGATGATTCCCACGAGATCCCCGCACTCGAAGACCGCAAGCCTCCCCTTCCTTTGAATCATCGTCTGTGCAGCTGCCCTGATCTCCATCGTCGGACATACCTTGACGAGCGGGTAGGACATCACCTCCTCGACCTTCGTCTCCCCGATGCTCCTTTTCCCTGCGATCACCTTCGTCAGGAGATCCCTCTCGGTGACGATGGCGATCGGTATGCCGTATTTTTCCACAATCAGGCTCCCGATATGCTTCTCCCCCATGATCTTTGCGGCCTCATCCATCGGGGTGTCTGTCGTGGTCGTCGTGACGTTTCTGCTCATAATGTCGGCGATCTTTTGGTGCCTCTTATAGTCTTTATAAGCGCTATCGAGAACGTCCGGGAATTCCTTTACGAGGTCCTTCTTCGTCACCCTATTCACCCTCGCATGTAGAGAGTGGGCATGATGCATTATACTTTTCGCTCCCCCGGAAGTGAGATAGCCTTCACAGATGGAATGAGGAATGGAGTCGGGAATTCCGGAAAAAATGTAAGCGGGTGAAATTTATTCCTTCCCGAAGAACTGCCGCATCGCCGGGTACATCTCCATGAGCTGCCCGGAGGCGATCTCCTCGTAGAGCCGGTAGGTGATGGAAACGGTGAGGAGGAGCCCGGTCCCGCTCTCCCGCCCGATGACCCCGAAGAGGTTTGCCACGATGGAGATGACCCCGATAAAGACACCGCCGATGATGGTGATCCGGGGGATGTACCGGTCCAGGTACCGCTCGAGGACCTGGGGGTTCTTCCGGTAGCCGGGGATGTGCATCCCCGAGAGCTGGATCTGCCTCGCCACGTCCTTCGAGTCGAGGCCCGAGGTCTTGATCCAGAAGAGGGCGAAGATGGCACCCCCGACCACCATGATGGTGATGTCGATCCCCATCCGGAGGAGGACCTGCCAGACGGGGTGCCCGAGGTCGGTGGTCCACCACATCCAGTCCGACGGGCCGTTGATGGGGGCGAGGAAGTACATGAGGCCCGAGACCGCGGTCTGCGACTGGAAGGTCCCGAAGATGGTGATCCCGACGTTGTTCAGGAAGAGGCCGATCATCTGGATGTTCGCCTGGAGGACCCGGACGAGGATCATCGGGAGCACGCTCGCGTAGATCAGCTTCACGGGGAAGCGGGCCCGGATGCCTCGGACGTTCGTGTGGGCGAGGGGGATCTCGACCCTCGTCGACTCCACGTACACGATGATGAGGAAGATGGCGATGGTGGTGATAAACGCGATGAGGTTCGGCGTGAAGTACTGGAGATAACTGCCTCCCTGGAGACCGATGGCAAAGAGCCGGGGGAAGAACCCCACCGGGTAGGGGTCCTGGATGGCCTCCCAGGAGAGGAACCCGTTCATGATGGACTGGGAGATCCCGGCGATGATGAAGAGCCCGACACCGGAGCCGATCCCGTACTTCGTCACCACCTCGTCGAGGAGGAAGATGAGGACCCCGCCGACGCAGAGCTGCAGGAAGATGAGGAAGGCGAGGAGGCCCGTGTTCCCGCCGAAGAACCGGGCCGCGATGGTCGGATCGGGCACCATGAACCCCCCGATGAGGTTCGGGATGGCCTCTACGACGATCATGACGAAGATGAGGAGCTTCTGGAGCCCCATGTAGATGACCTGCCCCCGCGTCTCCGAGGTGTCGATCTGGAGGAGATCGGCGCCCTTCAGGAGCTGGAGGACGATGGAGGCGGTCACGATGGGCCCGATCCCGAGGTGGATGATGGTGCCGCTCTGCCCGGCGAGGAGGGCCCGCCAGTAGAGGAAGATGTCCTGGGAGGTGGGGGCGAGCCCGAAGATCAGGATGTTCGAGAGGATGAAGTAGAGGATGAGGACCCCGACGGTCCAGAAGAGCTTCGTCTTGAAGTGGACGTGTCCCTCCGGGGTCTTCACCGAGGGCATGGCCGCGAGAAGCGGCTCCATGCGGTCGAGGATAGCTCCCATGTTTTCACCGGGGCGCTCTAGACGACGAGCGCCTGCCCGCCCCGGGCCTCGAGCTTCTTCTTTGCCGCCTCGGAGAAGGCCTCTGCCGAGACCTTCATCTTCCGGGTCACCCGGCCGCTCCCGAGGATCTTCCCCACCCCGAAGGCGCCCGCGTCGATGGTGAGGGTGTCCCCCTCCATCTTCGCGAGGCCCCGGGCGAGGAGGGCCTCGGCCATGACCTCGATGGCCCCGACATCGATGGTCGCGGGGTCGAACTTCTGGTCATGGGAGAACCCGTCCTTTCCGAAGGTCCTCCCCATGAGGTAATAGCGGACGAAGTGGTGCTTGCACCCGCCCGCGAAGCCCCGTCCCCCCCGCGAGCCGCCGTTCCGGCGGTTCTTGTGGGTGCCGCCCCCGCAGGTGCGGGATCCCCGGTACTTGGATCGCTTGTTCGAAGGCATTCCGTGGTCACCTCATCTTGTACAGGAGAGTATTGATCTCCTTGCCATAATACCCGAGGGCACCGCCCTGCTGGAAGGTCCGTTTGAGGGTCCGGTACCCCTTCCGGGGCGGGTGGAGCCGCATCACCGGCTTCAGGCCCGGGAGATCCCGGAGGGATGTCTCCCCCTTCGCGAGCGCCCGGGCGAACTCCTCGATGGATGCAAAGCCGGAGTTGGCCTTCACGTACTCGTCCGTGAGGGGCCGGTTTCCTACGAGCCTCCCCCGGGTCGAGAGGACGGTTCCGAGTATCTCCGCGTCCACCTCGCCGTAGGCGACGAAGTCCTTCACCTTCCGGATCATGCCGAGGTACTCCGGCGTGTCCGGAATCACGACGCAGTGGTTGATGTGGTGGAGCCGGAGCATGGCGAGGGTGTCCTTGATCTCCCGCCGGGTCTTTACGGTGCCCCTGACCTGCACGACGGCGTACATTTACCGCACCCCCGCCGCCCGGCGGACCATGTTCGTCTGCTGGAGGGCCTGGAAGGTCGCCTTTGCGAAGTTGATGGTGGTCCGGGTCTCCCCCGAAGAGAATCCCCAGACGTCCCGGATCCCGGCGAGGGCGAGCACCTTCTTCGCTATGTCGCCCGTGACGAGGCCGATCCCCTGGGGGGCCGGCTTCAGGGTGACCCGGACGGAGCCCGCCTTCCCCGTCACCTGGACGGGGATGGAGTGCTCAAGGTTGCAGCCGCACTCCCAGGAGCCGCAGCCCCGGTTCACCTTGATGATGTTCAGCTTCGCTTTCTTGATGGCCTTCGTGATGGCGTTCCCCACCTGGGCGTCCCTGCCCTGGCCGAAGCCGATGTACCCGTTCCGGTTCCCGACAACGACGACCGTGCGGAACTTCACCCGCCGGCCCGAGTCCGTCATCCGCTGGACCATCGTGATGTCGAGCACTTCGTCCGCGAGGTCGGGGAGGAAGGCCTCCACGATCTGGACCTCCTTGATGGGTTTCCCGCTCTCGAGGACCTGGTCGATGGAGGTGATCTGGCCGCTCGCCACCATCTTTCCCAGGCCGGTGAGGGGGATCCACCCCTCGATCTCTGCCATGATCAGCTCACCTCCTTCATGATGGCCTCGGCCACCTTGTCCACGTTCTCGCTGAGCTCCCCGGCCCGCTGGGGGGCGAAGCCCGCGATGTGCTCTCCCCTGACCCGGCTGTCATCGGGCAGCACCTCGGTGCTGTGCGGGATGGAGAGACCCGCCTTCACCGCACCCTTGAGGGCGGCAAAGACCCGGGCCCCGGGCGAGGCACGGGCGAGGCCGATGTCGAGGACGGCACTCCCGTACCCCGCCTTCCTGCACCGGGCACCAAAGAGGATGCCGGTCAGGTAGGCGGCCGGGGTGTTCGATCTTGAGCCCGTGTACCCGTAGCCCGGGAGGTCCCGGGAGTAGGCCGCGACGAGGGTCCTGTCCCCCGTCGGGTCCGGGACCATGAGCTGGATGATGATCTCCCGGTTCGTCTTCCGTACCACCATCCGGGGGTTTTCGGAGAGGAGCAGCCTGCCCCGGGCATAGTAGTCGGTCCGGCCCTCCCGGCGCCTGCGGAAGGGGATGAAATAGCGTGGTCCGGTGCTCATGTCACTTCCCCTTCCCCTGGAGGAGATCCACCTGGGATTTCAGGTGGGCCACGCTCCGGAACTGGCCGCCCGCGGCCTTCCGGTACAGGATCCGGTACAGGTGCGGGTCGATCTTTCCCTCGTCCCTGAGGGCACGCATCGTCCTTCGGATGGCCCGGATCCGCTGGATCCACTGGGTCTTCGAGGGCCTCCGGGCGCCTGCCGCCCCCCGCCTCTTCCCCGGGCCCCTGCGGTGCCCGTAGGAACGCTTCGCGTCCCGCTCCCGGGCCCTGCCCCGGGAGACCCCGGTCTTCGGCCGGGCCTTGATCACGCCCTCCGTGATGAGGGTGCGCAGGTCGTCGCGGGAGATGGCTCCCTCGACGTCCGTGGCCCGCTCGGGGTCGAACCAGATCCGGTTCACCCCGCAGCCGAGGACGCTCGCCGCGAGCCTCTTCTGGTTCGTGAGATTACTCATCGCTGCTCGCCTCCTCTGCGGGCTCTGCCTCCGGTTCCTCCCCGGGAGCCGGAGCCTGGCGCGGGTTCAGCACCTTCAGGCCCGCGTCCATCGCCTTTCTCTGGATCTCCATCTTCTTCTTCATCCCGACGCCGGCGGCGATGCGGATCGCGTGTGCCTTCGGGTCGAGCTCCGCGAGCATCGCCTCGTTGT
>DATGDI010000245.1:0-4755 GCA_035310965.1 Methanomicrobiales archaeon | reverse complement strand
TCCCTTCCTCACCCCTTTCCCATGCACGGAGCAACCATCGATTCAACCTTCGGGTTCATCGCCGCGAGGGCGGCCCGGTACCCGGTTATCGTGAAAAAGAACCAGCCGCGCCCGATCCTGAGGGATCCGGCCCGGGCGATGGCGTCGGGAGACCCGGCCATCCGGTGGCTACTGTTAAACACTCAGCGGATCAACCGGTTTCTGGAGGGAACCGGGAAGCAGGGGGTCGCGGTAACCGGTTCCTGAAGAAAACCGGCGGCATGAGGCCTGAAAAAGTCCGGGACAAGCCAGGGAAGGAGCGGATCCGGAAAGGCACCAAGGACCGGAGGGATCGGATCCCTATCGTGGAGCCCGATGGGATCCGCCCCTTCGAGAACCGGATCATCTGCGGGGATGCGGAGACGGTCCTCCATGCGTTTCCGGCGGGAAGCGTTGACCTGGTCGTCACCTCACCTCCGTACAACTTCGGCCACGCGTACGCGGGAGACCCCCGTGACGACACCCGGGAGTGGAACGAGTACTTCGGGCGCCTTGCCGGGGTGTGGAGGGAGTGTTACCGGGTCCTGAAGCCCGGCGGGCGGATCGCGGTGAACATCCAGCCTCTCTTCTCTGATTACATCCCAACCCACCACCTCGTCTCGAAGCAGCTCCTGGATGCGGGGTTCCTCTGGAAGGCGGAGATCCTCTGGGAGAAGAACAACTACAATGCCAAGTACACGGCCTGGGGATCCTGGAAATCCCCTTCCATGCCCTACCTGAAGTACACCTGGGAGTTCATCGAGATCTTCGACAAGGAGACCCACCGGAAGGCGGGGGACCGGGACGACATCGACATCACCGTCGAGGAGTTCAAGGAGTGGGTGATGGCGAGGTGGACCTTCCCCCCCGAGCACCGGATGAGGGAGCACGGCCACCCCGCCATGTTCCCCGAGGAACTCCCCCGGCGGGTGATGAAGCTCTTCTCGTACAAGGGGGACCTCGTTCTCGACCCCTTCAACGGGGCGGGGACCGCGACCCGGGTCGCCCGGGCCCTCGGCCGCCGGTTCATCGGGATCGACCTCTCCCGGGAGTACTGCGAAACGGCGGCCGCAAGGACTTTTTCCCGGGGGAAGAGGGGGGTGTCACCCTCTCCAGCCCCGGAGATCCTCGTCTGGGACGAGGCGACCGGCAAACCCGGCTAAGATCGGAGGATTTCAGGAAGTTCGGCGACGGAATCGATGATGAGGTCCGGGCATATCCCCGAGCTCGCGAGGATATCTTCCCGGAACTTCCCGGTCCTGACCAGGATCCCCTGCATCCCGCACCGCTGCGCCCCGCCGATGTCGGTCTCGATATCATCGCCGACCATGGCAGCTCCTGAGGCAGGGATTCCGAGGCCGGCGAGAGCGGCGGAGAAGAAATCATGGGATGGCTTTCCCACGCATATCGCCTCCTTTCCCGTCGCATACTCGAGTGCGGCGACGAAGGGACCGGCCGAGAGCATGAGCCCGTCCGCACCCATCCAGCTGCGGTCCCGCTCGAGGGCGATGAGATCTGCCCCCGAGAGGATCATCCTCATGGCGCGGTTGAGAAGCCCGTAGGTGAACCGGTCGCCCGCATCCCCGACGACCACGGCATCGGGATGATCACCGGTCAACGCAACGCCCGCGTCCTCAAAGTCCCGGTGGGCATCGCCCATCGTAACGAGAAACGCGGTCCTCCCTGCATTTGCGAGCATGGACGCCGCGGTAACGGCCGGCGTGAGTACCTCGTTTTCATCCACGGGGAACCCCATCGCCCTGAGCCGGCCGGCCACCGAGGCTCGGGACCGCCGTGTCGAGTTGGATACGAACCGCACAGGGAAGCCCTGTTCTCGCAGAGACCGGAGGGCCGGGACGGCCCCCGGGACTGGCTGGTTCCCGACGTAAAGAACCCCGTCGAGGTCCAGAAGAAACCCCTGGATTCCCTTCATCCCAGCCCCCGGAGGACGAACCGGTCCACCAGCTCTTTGCAGAACGCATGGGAGAGGGGGATCTTCCCGGAGGATTCGGCGACGAGCCTCTCGATATACCGGGCGGGATGCTCCTTCGCCCACTCCCTGATGAGGGGGAGCGTGATCTCGGGGTGGAACTGGACGCCCGCAGCACTCCCGAGGAGGAACATCTGGTGCTTCACCTCACGGCCCTTCCAGAGAAGGACCGCCCCCCCGGGGAGATCGAAGGTATCGCCGTGGAACTGGAAGACCTCCATCCGGTCGGGGCATTTTCGAAAATGCTCCGGGCTCTCCCTCGCGATCCCGCACCAGCCGAACTCCCGGGCCCCGGGATATACCCGGGAGCCCGCCGCATCGGCGATCAGCTGCGCCCCGAGGCATATCCCCACCACGGGCCTCCCCTCGCGGAGGTACCGCCGGATTATCTCCTTCTCCGTGGCGATGAAGGGGAACTCCCTTTCGTCGTGGACCGACATGCCGCCCCCCAGGATGACGAGAGGAGAGCGGATATCCGGCGGGGGCTCGCCGGTCTCGTACAGCCGGTGGATCTCAAAGGGCATGCCCCGGGCTCTGAAAAGGTCCGGAAAGAACCCCGGCCCCTCGGAATCCATGTGCTGGAAAAGGGCGATCTCGAGACCCCCGGTCTGCACGGGTTTCACACATGCCAGGGTTGGGGATGAACGGTCTAATATCTTCTCCCCCGGGGGAAAACAAGGGAGAGGAACCGGGAGAACCGTCCCCTCCATTTCTTCGTCGGAGAAGGGGGATCGCCTTGACGTTCCCGCATCAGAAGCCTTTAATTCCATCATCCCGTACTCTATATGATCGAACAATGGCCTGCACAATCATCGTGGGGGGTTTCTTCGGGGACGAGGGGAAGGGGAAGATCGTGGCGCACATCGCCGAGCGTGACCGGCCGGCCATCATCTCCCGGGGCGGGGTCGGCCCGAACGCCGGGCACACCGTCACTGTCGGTGAGAAGTCTTATGGCGTCCGCATGGTGCCCTCGGGCTTCGTGTACCAGGACGCCCTCCTCTGCATCGGTACCGGGGTCCTCGTCGATCCCCGGGTGTTCCTCCACGAGGTCGAGCTCCTGGGGGTAAAGGGGAGGGCCTTTATCGATGAGCGGTGCGGGATCATCGATCAGGCCCACATCGACCGGGACCGGGGGAGCGACCATCTCTCGAAGACCGTAGGCTCCACGGGGACCGGCTGCGGGCCTGCCAACGCCGACCGGGCCATGCGGGTCATCAGGCAGGCAAAGGATCTCCCCGAGCTCTCGGAGTACCTCATGGACGTCCCGGCCGAGATCAACGAGGCCCTTGATGACGACGACTTCGTGCTCATCGAGGGCACCCAGGGGTTCGGCATCTCCCTCTACTTCGGGACCTACCCGTACGTGACCTCCAAGGACACCTCGGCCTCCCAGATGGCGGCGGACAACGGGGTCGGGCCCACGAGGATCGATGACGTCATCGTCGTGTTCAAGGCCTACCCGACGCGGGTCGGGGCGGGCCCCTTCTCCACCGAGATGACCCCCGAGGAGGCCCAGGAGCATGGGATCGAGGAGTTCGGGACGGTGACCCACCGGAGGAGGAGGATCGGGGAGTGGGACAGTGAGATGGCCAGGTACTCGGCGATGATCAACGGCTGTACCCAGGCCGCCATCACGGGCATCGACCGGATCGACCCCGACTGCTTCGGCTGCACCGACTACCACAAGCTCTCGAAGGCCGCGAAGGAGTTCGTGAAGAAGGCCGAGGAGGACATCGGCGCACCCGTGACCCTCATCTCCACCGGGCCCGACATCTCCCACATCATCGACCTGAGGAAGGGACCATGAGGCGATCCCTCCTCGATATCCTCTGCTGCCCGGTCTGCAAGGGAGATCTCGAGCTCCGGGTCACCGTTGAACAGGCTGGTGAAATCCTGGAGGGTGTCCTCGCATGCGCCCGGTGCCGGGTGGACTACCCCATCAGCGACGGGATCCCCGACCTCATCCCCCGGGAACCCGAAGCAGGGGTGGGATGAACATGGCGGCGTGTGAGATCCACCTGAACCGGAGAGCCATCAACTCCATCGAGATCCCTGCCCAGGCCGATGTCGAGGCAGGGAAGAGCCTCATCCTTTCCTTCAACAACCACGGCCACCCCCTCCACGTCAGCCTGTCGGCCATCAACGCGGCGCGGTACACCCCGTTCACCCATGAGAACCTCTTCATCCAGGGAGAGACCGACTTCGAGATTCCCATCCTCGAGGATGCCGGGGAGGGGGCCTTCTCCCTCGAAGTGGTGACCGGTTATGGCCGGACGAGCTGCGAGATGCGGGTCTTCGTCCGGAGACCGCAGCCCGAGGCGCCCGCGGAAAAGCCAGCGGAGGCGCCCGCACGCAGGAAGATACCCTGGCTCCGGGTCGGCCCCGTCCTCCTCGGGCTCATCCTCTACGGGGCGTCCTTCCTGCCTGACCTCGGTGTCCTGAAGGACCTCGCCTTTTTCGTCCTCCTCGCAGCCCTCCTCCTCGCATGGCCGCGGAAGCAGGGCTAGCCGCGGGCCTCGTCCTTGCGGCGGCCCTCGGGGTGGACCGGGTCCTCGGGGACCCCCGGAGCCGTTTCCACCCCGTCGCGGTCCTCGGGCGCCTCATCGGCTGGTCGGGCGACCCCGGCCGCTGGGGCCTCGGCAGCCAGAGGACCGCCGGTGTCGTGTGCGGGCTCGGGACCGCGTGCCTCTTTGCCCTTCCCTTTCTCCTCGTTGACCGGTTCGCCCCCCTCTGGCTCTTCCTCCTTG
>DATGDI010000244.1:0-4975 GCA_035310965.1 Methanomicrobiales archaeon | reverse complement strand
TCATTTGTTCGTATCATTTTCTTATGCTCTTATATCTTTCTCAAAATAAAATTCGTGGTTCACAGCGGAGTGAGACCGTTGGTATATTCATCATTCAATTTTCGTTATCCCCTCAGCGTCCACCATTCGGGAGGTCTGGAGAGAATCCTCCTTTTCCAATTATCCATTCTCCCCACCATCGGGCTCCCGGGGGGGCTCACCCGCCCAAGAGATCAACTCAATAGAAGGAAGATGTGGAGCTCTCCGCCTTTTAACTGGCCTTCTCCTTCACATATAACCTCTTCATCACCCAGGCCATGTTCTGTCCCAGGACCCGCATCGTCCTGAGCCCTTCTTCGTCTTTCTCTACATCGCCCCGGTCGAGGCCGATACCCACGTTCCAGTAGTTCGATCCCGGGACCACCATCTCGCCGATAAAGAAGAAGTGATTCATGGTATCGAAGGCATGGATGGCCCCGCCCCTCCGGACGGCCACCACGGCCGCACCCACCTTGCGGCGGAACATGCCGCCGTTTGCCATGGCCACGAAGCCCGCCCGGTCCATGAGGGCCTTCATCGCCGGGCTCACGTCCGCGAAGTAGGTGGGGGAGGCGAGGAGGATTCCCTCGGCCTCGTCCATCCTCGCGATGCAGTCGTTCACGCTGTCATCCTCGACGGCGCAGCGCCGGTTCTGCTCCTTCATGCACAGGCCGCATGCGTTACATCCCTGGATTCTCTCCCCCGCGAGCTGGAGGAGCTCTGTCCTGATCCCCTCCTTCTCGAGGACGGAAAGGACCTGGCGCACGAGGATGGCGGTATTCCCGTCCTTCCGGGCACTCCCGTTGAAAGCGACAACCTGCATGGCGATTCTCCTCCTTTCCTATCGGTCTTCCATCCCATAATCGCTTCCTTCCCCTGCACGCGGTTTCCCGACGGGTTCCCCGGGGGTGAACGGTGATGCTCGGGGCAACATGAAAGGGCCGGATCCCTTGCCTTTCGGGGGTGAAGGGCCTTATGTCACTAAAATATCTCCATTTAACTTTTATGAAGTAATATTTTCAAGTTTTCGAATGAGAAAGGCTAAATACTATTTGATGAAAATGTTTACTACAGGGGGGTCAACAGGGAGAGCCCACGGTATCCCTGATGACCATGAAACAGGACCGCCACCAGTGGACCTTCTGGGACTTCTTTCTCATCGGCCTTGTACTCCTCTCTGTCTTCATCGCGAACGTCTTCATCTATTACCTGTACCAGGGCACCGTCTTCGTGCTCACGAACTTCTTCTACATCCCGGTGATCTTCGCGGCCTTCCAGTACCCGAAGCGGGGGATCTTCATCTCCTCCTCCCTCGCCCTCCTGTACTTCGGGGTGATCTACATCTTCCTCTCCACCGATCCCACCGCCATCACCTCGGGGACCATGCAGTTCTATGTCTTTGTCGCCGTCGGGACCATGGTCTCCCACCTGTCCAACGAGCTCCGGGAGCAGGAGCTCCGGTACCGGGGCATCTTCGACCATTCCGAGGCAGGGGTCCTCCTCGTCGACCGTAAGGATCACAACATCGTGGAGGCCAACGAGCAGTCCGCGGCCCTCGTCGGGTACCCGAGGAGCGAGCTCGCCGGCCGGCACATCTCGGCGATCTGGCACGATCCCGCCGACATGGAGACCTTCTTCGGCCGGCTCCAGAAGGAGTACGCCATCTCGGGGTACGAAACCCGGTTCACGGCGAAGGACGGCGGGATCCGGTGGGTGCTCATCTCGGCATCCATCCTCGAGGACTGGGAGATCGTCTGCACGGTGGTGGACATCTCGGAGCGGAAGCAGACCGAGAGGGAGATCATCCGGAGGAACAAGGAGCTCGCCATCATCAACCAGATCGGGACCGCGCTTTCCACGGCGACGACCCTCGAGGATCTCCAGAAGGTCGCCCTGGAAAAGACCCTCGGGTTCATGGACTTTGACGTGGGGGCCATCTACCTCGTCCAGAACGGGGGGAGGACCGCAGAGCTCTCCCACCAGCAGGGCATCCCCGAGGCGGTGCTCCCCCGGGTCCGGGAGCTCCCCGCCGACTCCCCTCCCTACCGAAGGACCCTCGTCGAGGGACATCCCCTCTTCTACCGTGACATGGCGGCGGCCGGGATCGACTGGGTCCGGCCCCCGGTCGTCTCCCTCGCGACCATCCCCCTCATGACGAACGTGGGGATCGTGGGGGCCCTCTTCCTCGGGAACACCGAGCCCTCCTCCTTCTACGAGGGCGATACCGCCATCCTCGAGCACATCGGGAAGGAGGTGGGGAATGCCATCGCAAAGGCCCGTCTCCAGATGCAGCTCCAGGAGAAGATCGACGAGGCCAACCTGTACATCGATATCATGACCCATGACATCCACAACGCGAACACCATCTCCATGGGGTATGCCGAGATCCTTACCGAGATCCTGAAGGACGAGCCAAAGACCTTCGCGAACAAGCTCCTGTCGAGTGTCATCCAGAGCTCATCCATCATCGACAATGTCGCGACCATCCGGCGGATCCATGCGGAGCGGCCCGTGCTCCGCATCAAGAACCTGGACGATGTCATCCGCGAGGAGATCCTCCACTACCCGGGGGCCGAGATCGCCTACCAGCCGACGGGGTTCTCGATCCTCGCCGATGACCTCATCCCGGTCATCTTCAGGAACCTGATCTCCAATTCCCTCAAGTTCGGGGAACAAAAGGGAAGGGTTGCGATCAGCGCCACCGCCATCGGGAAGGACGAGGTGGAGGTCGCCGTGGCCGACACCGGCCCGGGCATCCCCGACGACCTGAAGGCGGTCATCTTCGCCCGGTTCCAGCGGGGCAGGGGGAAGAAGAGCGGGAAGGGACTCGGGCTCTATATCACCCGGATCATCGTAGAACGCTACGGGGGGCGCATCTGGGCGGAGGACCGGGTTCCCGGCCGTCCCGATCAGGGAGCGGTCGTCCGTTTCCGATTGAAGAGACCGGCCTAGGCGGAGTTCACGGGAAAACAGGAATTATTTTTATTTTTTCAGATGGCCGATGGCGAGGTCCACGATATCGGCGAGGGCCTCCCCGGACCAGAGCTCGGAGTTCATGGCCAGGTGATAGGGCGAGAGGTCGTCTATCTCGATCTTGTAGTAGTTCCTGTACCTCCTCCGCTCGCTCTCCTCCCGCTGGAGGGTTAACTCCCGGGCCGTGTACTCGTCCATCCCGTCCCGGGTGGCGATCCTCTTTGCCCGGCAGGCGATGGGGGCGTTGAGCCAGATCCGGAGATCCGCCTCCTCCACCATCCACCCCGAGAGGCGTCCCTCCACCACGATGTTGTCCCTTGTCTTTGCCGTCTCCTTCTGCCTGACATCGATGAGGGCATCGATGGTGATGTCCGTCTCGGCAAGTTCGCCGAACTCGGCCACCGAGAGGCCCTTCTCCGTCGCGAGGTCGCGGAATAACTCTCCCGCCGATATGAGCTCGAACTTGTGCTTCTCTGCGATGAAGCGGGCAAGGGTCGTTGTGCCGCTCCCGGGTGGGCCGCTCACGGTGATCTTCATCAGATACCCCCGATATTCATGGATTTCCGGATGACCTGGCTGATGGAGATGGAGCAGATCATGTACCACAGGATCCAGGCCGGCACGATCCAGATCGCCCCGTTCCAGATGGCCAGGCTCCCGAAGTAGGGAAACGTGATGATGCCTGCGGAGCTCTCCGGCGAGAGGGTCGGCATCTTGTAGATCAGCCAGAGAAAGATGGGAATGGAGACGAGGAGGATGTAGGCCATGGGCTTGAACTGCTCCTGGGATACCTCCAGCTGCTCTTTCATCATTTTATCTCTCTTCGATTCGAGCTTTTTAATCCTTTTCTCGTCTTTGGAGAGCTGGGCGTCCCGGTATTCCTTCTGGAACTCCTTCATTCCCTCCTGGACGGAGAGGACCCGGTCATAGTCGATGGTGTACTTCTGGAGAAGGGAGGAGTAGAGCCCGGTAAGGGCCGAAAGGATGAGGATGACGACGTAGAAGGGGAGGCCGGGGAAGGGTTCGGCGAGGAGGGGCCCGAGGATGAAATCCATGGCGGACCCCACGAACTGCCGGACGGCGGGGATGGTGGAGAGGAAGATCAGCCCCATGGCGAGTGCGAGGGAGGTCATGCTGCCCGATGACTTCGATGCCACGGACCTCACCTCAGCGCGTCGGCCATGTCCCCGATGGCCCGGTCGAGGAGAAAGTCCTGGTTCTTCACGATCTTCACGGTGCACCCGCTCACCATGCCATAGGCGGCGGCCATCGCCCGGTTGTACTCCTGGTGCAGGGCGATCTCCTTCGATGAGTCCGGGTCCCTCGTACGGGTCGTGTCCGTGAGCCTCCGGGACAGGATCTGGTCCTCGTCCGTCTCGACGAGGATCACCATGTCCGGCATGAGCTCCCGGAGCACCCATTCGGGGAGCCCGGCCAGGAATCCCTTCGGGGTCTTCACCGTGCAGTGGGTATCGATGATGATGTTTCCCTCGATCTTTGCGATGGCCTGGGCCGCCTTCCGCTGGATGTCCTTCTGGACGGCCCCGGGGAGCCTCCTCATCCCGTCCCGGTCGCTGACCATCTTCTGGTTCGCGGCGACTTCGAACATGAAGGTCCCGAAGTTGATGGACTGATAGGAAATCCCCTCCTGTGCCAGTTTCTCGAGGGCCCCGTTCACGACGGTTGTTTTCCCCACGCCCGGGACACCGGTGATGACGATCCTCTTACCCATCCCGCATCAGACCTCTTCTGTACTATACGCACTCCTGATTTAATATCCCTCATTTGACTTCAGGTAGTTTATCATCAACAGGCATCCCTGAATCACTGATTACCTGCTAGGTAAACCCTGATCGAAAGCGTCCGGAAAGCAAGGAAGCTACCCGTTCGGGCGTTCCAAACCCATTCTCCGATATATCCTATTCTCTCAATATTTATCAGCGAACGAAGAATACATTCAATATGGAAATATTCCATCCGCGTT
>DATGDI010000243.1:0-2538 GCA_035310965.1 Methanomicrobiales archaeon | reverse complement strand
TCATACTAAATATATTTTGTGTTTCGTTATTTTACATAAATGGTATCGTGTTTACAAAATAGCCAAATATTAAGTTATAAAATGGAGAATTGGAGCCGATCCTGGGCTCATGGAGCTGAAGGAACTGTCACCCTTCATTCTAACCGGGATCCCGGATTACCGGAAAAAAAGGGGAATTAATAGAGCACATTCATGGGGGTGAGACCACCCGGAGCTGACTTGTGAATCGGGAGAGCCGCACCGATGTCCGGCCGGATCGTGAGGGTGAAGTCCTCAGAGGGCGGGAGCCCCTGGGTGTTACTCAGGTTGACCTGGATGGTGAACTGCTCGTTCCTCTCAAGGGCTGCATCCCCATCGTCATTCTGCCGGGTCTTGATCATCCACTGCCAGTCGGCGGGCTGAAGCCCGTTGTTCCCGAGGATATTCGAGGCGAAGTCGATGGTCTTCAGGATGGTCCGGTTCTGGTAGGTAAAGACCGTCTTGTTGAAGTCAACGGATGACCCGCCGGCAGCGAGCCCGACGGTAAAGTAGACGGCGTGGACCTGGGGCGGATTGAGGGTACCAGAAGCATCCCCGTACACCTCGCCGATGATGATGATGTTGGAGGAGGCCTGCTGGACACCCGAGTACACGACCTGCTGGGCCTTCTGGGTCGTGAAGAACCCGGCACCGAGCACCACGTACGAGAACACTGCGGCAACCACCACGAAGGCGATGAGGACGATGGCCGCCTCGAGGCCAGTGAAGGCCTCACTCTTAGCGAATTTCTTCATCTTCATGCACCTCCTAGTAGAGCTTGTTCACCGGGTCGATCCCGCCGGGCGCGGTCCGCGATATGGAGAGCGCAGGCCCGATGATAGGCTTGATCTCAAGGGTGAACGTGTCGCGTGCCGCGATGGAGCCAGTGCTCTCGGCGAGGTGAACGACGATGTCCATCTGTTCCCCTCCCTCGAGGAGGGCGTTGTTGTTCCCATTGATGACACGGGCAATGGCCCACTGGTTTACCGCGGGATTGGTGTTCGCGATCAGCGGAACCGACTGGTTGATGTCATTGCGGACACTCTGGTTCGCATAGACCATGGTTAGCTTGCTCATGTCAATGGGCATGCCGCCCGGTGCGAGACCGATGGTAAAGTTCAGGTAGTTGATCTGCACCTTGCCGGCGCCTGTATCAACCCCATAGACATCCCCCAGGATCTCGAAGCTCGAGCTTGCCTGCTGGACGCCCGTGTGAACGGCCTCCTGGCTCTTCTGCGTGGAGAAGAACCCGGCACCGAGTACCACGTAGGAGAAGACCGCAGCCACGACCACGAAGGCGATGAGCACGATGGCCGCCTCGAGGCCGGTGAAGGCATCTTCACGACTCAGTAGACGTTTCATAGACTACACCTGTCAGTATCCCGAATCTCTCCAGGTATACTCATTGTTAAATCCTTTTATCTCTATAAATACTTTTCTATTTAAACCACGTTAAATCCTGTTTAATCAGCTGAAGTTCTGGAATTTTTTATTTTGGATAGGGCTTCAACCGCCGCTTGCTGCAGTTCGGAATTCCGGTCAGAGAGGGCACGGGTGAGCGGACCGATGGCCCTCGGGTCCGCGATCTTCCCGAGGGCGCCCGCCGCCCGTACCCTGACCCCGGTGTCCCTGTCCGAAAGGAGCGTGATCAGGGGATCGGTGGCCCTTCCGTCCCCCAGCCTGCCCAGGGACTTCGCGGCCTCTCTCCTCACGAACCGGTTTTCGTCGGTAAGGGCCTGGATCAGCGGTTCCACTCCCCGGGGATCCCCGATGATCCGGAGGGCGATCACTCCTCCCATGCGGATGTGCCAGTCCCCGCTCCCGAGGGCCCCGATGAGCGGCTCCACCGCCCCGGGCCCGAAGGCCCCGAGGGCCCGGACCGATGCCTCCCTGATGCCCCGGCTTTCGTCTCCGAGGAGGCCGATGAGGGGAGGGAGGGCCCTCGGGTCCAGGCTCCTCCCGAGGGATGCGATGGCCGCCTCCCTGACCCGGTCGTCCTGGATCCCGAGGGTCGAGAGCAGGGAGTCCACGTCCTCCCCCGATGCCGGCAATGACGAACCACCCGGAAGGGGAGCTCCCCCCGAATCTCCTCCCCGGGCCCCCCGAACCCTTCGCGCGGGGATGAGCCGGGAGAGGCTCCTCCACTGCCCGATGAGGAAAAACGAGATGGTCGCCACCACCCAGACGTAGATGGCGGGATAGAGGAGGAGGACCGGGCTGAAGGTGCCATTCACGAGGCCGAAGAGGACTATCCCCAGGGAGACACCGACGACAAGGCCGATGAGGAGGAGACCCCGCCTGGGGTACCAGACCGAGGCGAGGATGATGGGGATGTAATAGAGGTGAGGGAGGATAGGGGATATCTGGCGGAAGAAGGAGTCTCCCGCATGGGACAGGGCGTACCCGTTGAGAAGGAGGACGACCAAGGTAAAGACGATGATGAGAAACGGCCTCAGGATCCCGCTCTCCTGCGCCTCGGACCCCCGGGGATACCGGGCCGTCTCCCCTGACATGGAGAAA
>DATGDI010000242.1:0-6355 GCA_035310965.1 Methanomicrobiales archaeon | reverse complement strand
CGGCCTCTTCTGCATGGAAAACTTCCCGTACAAGTCCATGCAGTGCCTGGTCGAGGACCATGCGGGCCAGAGCCTGACTTCCGTGAAGAAGATCGAGATCGGGAAGGGCAAGTACTGGGTCTACACCGAGCGGGGAAACGTCGTCACGCTCCCCCTGAAGGTGACCCACAAGTACGAGCAGCCCGGTTGCCATGTCTGCCTGGACTATGTCTCCAACCTCGGAGACATCTCGACCGGCTCGGTCGGGAGTCCCGATGGCTGGAACACGGTCTTTGTCCGGACCAAGGTCGGCACAGACCTCTGGTCCAAGATCACCGCGTCCGGCATGGTCGAGACGAAGCCCATCGAGTCGGTCCAGCCCGGCCTTGCGATGGTCACGAAGCTCGCCAAGGAAAAGATCGACAAGAACCGGAAGACGCTGGAGGAGCGCAAGACCTTCGGCATCAACAAGGCTCTGCGGGACTACACCGCCTGAATCTCACCTTTTTTTTACCTTCGATTCTCAGAGCACTTCCATGCAGTTCAGCCCTGTTGCTGACCCTCATTCATCGTCCCATCGCATCGGGGGTGCCACAGCGGCGGGGGCGAAGCCCCCGAGAGCGTCCGCCGGACAACCATCCATTTCCCGTGCAGGAGATAGTTTGCTGAGCTGAGGATTTCTATCAAGCATCCTCGAAGGGTGGCTTCTCCCACCCGCCACCCCCTCCTCCACCCATTCTGTAGCGAGGATATCTTGGTGGGATCGACCAGATCGGCCGACTTCACCCCTCCTCGTCCTCCTCGGGCATGACCGAGAGCTCCCACTCCTCCTCGTCGAACTCGAGGACCCCGTTCCCGTCGCACTGCGGGCAGGACACGGACTTTTCATGGATGGCGCACCCGTCGGACTTATTGTTCTCCTCGGAAGCGTCATGCTCCTGGTTCATGTAGAAGTAGCGCTTCGCATCATGGGACTGCATGGTTCGGCACATCTCGTAGGCGATGTTCGGGATCTTTCCCGTCCCCTTACACTGCCTGCAGATGAGACGTATCATGTCCTTTCACTGAGGGTAGGCATTCCATCCCTTAATCTCTCGTATTTCATGCCGGGTAAAGTTTAAGGAAGGAACGGGGTATTATCCCATGGTGATGGGCATGAAGGAGGCGGAGCTCAAGGAGCTGGTGAGTCGGATCAGCTCGGCAGACCTGAAGGGAGAGGTGAAGAAAAGGGGCATCAAGATGGGACGCTGCCCGACGAAGATGGACTTCGCGAAGAAGCTTCCCGAGGAAGTGCTCCAGAGGCTCGCGGAAAAGTAGCCGGCTTTTTATCGGGAGACCTTCTCCCGCTCCCACCGCTCGAGGACCTCGCATCCCTCGACGAAGGGAAGGCCGTGCCTGCCGGCATACCGGATGGCATCCTCCTTTGGCAGGGCATACCCGGTCTCGTCGTCGAGCATCTCGCAGATGGTCACCGCCGGGGTGACCCGGGCGAAGTCAGCGAGGGCGATGGAGAGCTCGGTCTGGCCGCACCGCTGGTCCAGCAGCCCCTCGGCCGCCCGGAGGATGGCGACATGGCCGGGGGTCCGGAAGATGCGGTGGAACTCCGTGCCGTTCCGCCCCTTCATCGCGGCCTTCACCTCGTCGGCGATGGCGTTGATGGTGAGGGACCGGTCCCGGTCGGTGATGCCCGTGAAGGTGTTCCGGTGGTTCACCCAGATGGAGAAGGAGGAGGGATTTTTCGGGTCGTAGGGGATCTCGCCCAGTCTCTCGACGCCCTGGTACGAGGCCATGAGGTCCCGGGCGAAGGGAAGGCCGAGCCTCTTTGCCGCGTCGGGGTGCACGGCGGTGCAGATGAGCCCCCCGCCGTCCTTCCTCATCCACATGACGTGGTGCCTGGTCACCGCGTCGGCCCGGATGGCGAAGTCGGTCTCCCTCTCGCGGTTGTCGAAGTCGTAGAGGAGGATGAACTTCCCGTCCCGGAAGGCCGCGATGGCCTCCTCAAGCATGGGCGACCTCCACGGTCACGAGATCGCCATCCGAGAGGCCGAGGGCGGCCCTGAGCTCCACGGGTGCGATCACCTCGATGACGTCATCGGGGTAGTGGGTCCGGCCGGGGATGACGATGGCGCAGGGGATATCCCCGATCCGGCAGGGAATGCTCCGGGCATCACCAAAGGTCCGGCCGTCCTGGACGAACCCCTGGATCCGTGTCCAGGGGAGGTCATCCACCTTCTTCTTTACGTCCCGGGAGGCCGAGGAGAGCCGGAGGTTCAGGGTGCCCGGAAAGGGGTCCTTCCCGAGGATTTCCCGGAACTGCGCCTGGTACGCGGGCAGGCTCATGTAGTAACGCCCCTCGCCGAGACCGCTGATGACGGAGCCGGTCAGGCTGTAGGGGCCGCCACCCTCCCCGAAGATCTGGCAGTAGTCGGCAAACTCCCTCCGGAGTGCCCTCTCGCCGTCGCGGGTGACGGTCACGTACTGCCCGTCGGGGCGGAGGGACCGGTCGATGAGCCGCTGGCCCTCGAGGGCCTTGAGCCGCCGGGAGGCGGTCTGGGGGCTCATGGAGAGGGACTCGCCGAAGGACTGCGAGGAGATCCAGACAGGCCCCCTGCAGCCGCCCATGAGGGCGATGGCCTTCAGGCACTGGAGATCGCCGGGTTCGAGCATGCTTATCAGAATTGGGATGCATCCTATATATGGATTCTGACCCCCGTTCCGGGCAGGGGAGCTCGGGGGGAGTTCGTGAAATGTCGAAGTCAGGTTCGTTAATTATATAACCCCTCCCGGGCAACCATGGAGGCATGACATCCGAGCTCCGCCAGCACCTTGCCGAGAAGATGGCAGGGGAGATCACCCTCTCCGACTCGCCGGGGAAGGCCCTCAAGAAGTGGAGGATGGCCTTCGAGATCCCGGCTGCGGTCCTCGCCGACGAGATGGGCATGTCCCCGTCGGTGATCAGCGACTACGAGAGCGGGAGGAGGCGGAGCCCGGGGACGGCGGTGGTCGGGAGGATCGTGGATACCATCCTTGCCATCGACCAGGAGAGCGGGGGAAAGTTCATCGGGAAGTTCGGGAGGATCCTGGAGAACCGGTTCGATTCGGACATCATCTTCGACATCCACGAGTACGCCTCGCCCGTTCCCCTCGAGGCCTTTGCCCGGGCCATCGGGGCCACCATCATCAGCGGACCCATGGACCGGGAGATCTACGGGTACACGGTCATCAACAGCCTGAACGCCATCCTCGGACTCTCCTCGAGCGAGTTCGGCAGGCTGTACGGGTGGTCCACGGAGCGGGCCCTCGTCTTCACCGAGGTGTCGAACGGGAAATCCCCGATGGTCGCCATCCGGGTCACCCCCTTCAAGCCCCGGTGCGTGGTCCTCCAGGGGATCACCCCCGAGGAGATCCATCCCCTCGTCCCGAAACTCGCGGAGCGGGACCGGATCACCCTCATGTCCACCCCCCTGAAGGTCGAGGAGATCATCGAGGCCCTGAGGAGCGAGAAATGGTAGGCATCGTCACGTACGGGGTCTATATCCCGAGGTTCCGGATCCGGGTGGAGGAGATCGCCCGGGTCTGGGGGGCGAACGCCGACGAGATCACGGGGGGGCTCGGGGTCTTCGAGAAGTCGGTCCCGGATCTCGACGAGGACACCGCGACCATCGCCGTCGAGGCGGCGCGGGCGGCCATGGCGCGGGCCCGGGTCGATCCCGCCGAAATCGGCGCGGTGTACGTGGGGTCGGAGTCCCATCCCTACGCCGTCAAGCCCACGGCCTGCACCGTCGGGGAGGCCATCCGGGCGACCCCCGAGATGACCGCCGCAGACTACGAGTTCGCCTGCAAGGCGGGAACGGCCGGCATCCAGACCTGCATGGGCCTCGTGAAGAGCGGGATGATCGCGTACGGGATGGCCATCGGCTCCGATGTCGCCCAGGGGGCGCCGGGGGATGCCCTGGAATACACGGCGGCGGCGGGGGGTGCGGCCTTCCTCATCGGGAACGACCGGCCCATCGCGGAGATCCACCACACCTGCTCCTTCACCACGGATACCCCGGACTTCTGGCGGCGGGAAGGGCAGGACTACCCGAGACACGGGGGAAGGTTCACCGGCGACCCGGGCTACTTCCGGCACGTGCAGGGCGCGGCCCGGATGCTTCTTTCGCGGATGGGCACCTCTCCATCCGACTACGACTATGCGGTCTTTCATCAGCCGAACGCCAAGTTCCCGAGGAAGGTTGCCCAGCTCCTCGGGTTCTCCGCACAGCAGGTGCAGCCCGGCCTCGTCGTCCCGCTCCTGGGGAACACCTACTCCGGATCCTCCATGATCGGGCTTGCGGCGACCCTGGACCAGGCAAAGCCAGGGGACCGGATCTTCGTCACCTCCTTCGGATCCGGTGCGGGGAGCGATGCCTTCGACATCGAGGTGACGGATGCCATCGCCGATCCGGCCGTTTTCGACCGGGGACAGGCACCGACCGTCGATGCCCTCCTCGCGGATCCGGTGTACCTTGACTATGCCCAGTACGCGCGACATAAGGGGAAGATCGTGATGCAGCAATGAGAGACGTGGCAGTGATCGGGATCGGGTGCACCACCTTTGGCGAGAAGTGGGAGTCGTCCTTCCGGGACCTCTTTGTCGAGGCGGGTTCCCTCGCCCTCGCGGATGCGGAGCTCTCCGGCGAGAACATCGATGCGATGTACGTGGGGAACATGAGCGCCGGCCGGTTCATCGAGCAGGAGCACATCGGGGCCCTCATCGCCGACTACGCGGGCCTCTCCACCCGGCACATCCCCTCGACCCGGGTCGAGGCCGCCTGCTCGTCGGGGGGCCTCGCCTTCCGGCAGGCGGTCATCGCCGTCGCGAGCGGGATGGAGGATATCGTTGTCGCGGCGGGTGTCGAGAAGATGACCGACGTCGGCACCGGCGCGAGCGTCGACACTCTCGCCGGAGCCGCGGACCGGGAGTGGGAGGGCTTCATGGGGGCGACCTTCCCCGGCCTCTATGCCATGATCGCCACCGACTACATGCACCGCTACCCGCTCACCCGCGAGCAACTCGGCATGGTCGCGGTGAAGAACCACCGGAACGGGGCGAAGAACCCCATCGCCCAGTTCCGGCAGGAGATCACCCTCGAGACGGTCCTCTCCTCCTCCCTCGTGGCAGACCCTCTCCGGCTCTTCGACTGCTCACCTATCACCGACGGGGCGGCGGCGGTCATCCTCGCCCCCCTCGAGCGCGCGAGGGAGTTCACCGACACGCCGGTGAAGGTCCTCGCCAGCACCCAGGCGAGCGATACCATCGCCCTCCACGACCGCCGGGACATCTCCACCCTGGACGCGACGGTGTTCGCCAGCAGGCGTGCCTTTGCCCTGGCCCGTATCCCGATGTCGAAGATCGATTTCCTCGAGGTGCACGACTGCTTCACCATCGCCGAGATCTGTGCCATCGAGGACCTCGGCTTCTGTAAAAAGGGGGAGGCGGGGAGGCTCACCGAGGATGGAGTTACCGCCCTTGACGGGGACCTCCCGGTGAACACGAGCGGCGGCCTGAAGGCATGCGGGCACCCCGTCGGTGCGACCGGTATAAAGCAGGTCTGCGAGGTGGTCCAGCAGCTCCGGGGAGAGGCGGGAGCCCGGCAGGTGGACGGGGAGATCGGGCTCACCCACAACGTCGGGGGGACCGGCGCGACCGTGGTCGTCCATATCCTGGGGGTGACCTGAGATGTCCGTCGCCCGGTTCTGGAGGAAAATCCCCCAGCGCTACAACCTGGTCGGGACGAAGTGCGAGCACTGCGGGCGGCACTACTTCCCGCCGAGGTCTTTCTGCCCGGACTGCCGGAGGGGAGGGAAGATCGTCGAATACCGGTTCCCGGGAACCGGGAAGGTGGTCACCCACACCGTGATCCGTTCGGCCTCGGAGCAGTTCGAGAACACCACCCCGTACGTCCTCGCCATCATCCAGCTCGACGAGGGCCCGCGCCTCACCGCCCAGGTGGTGGCGAAACCCGAGGAGGTTCTGGTGGGGACCCGGGTCAGGTCGGTCTTCCGCCGGATCATGGCCGACGGCGAATCCGGCGTGATCCACTATGGTACGAAGTTCGTACCGGTGAAATAATCTTTTAGCGACGCCACGAAAGGGATTACATTCGTCGTCTTTTTCTTTGGGTGCTCTCGGGGGAGGGAGGGTTCATCAGAACCCGACCTGGAGCAAACCGCCATCAGGCGGGGTGCGACCAGGAGGTTTCGTAAGAAACCGACCTTGAGCGACGAAGTTGCGAGTGCTACGCCCCCCGCCGCACGGGCACCCCCCTCCGTTTCCGGGAACTCCCGATGTAACGGTGCAGGGGATCAACGCCTCATCGCCCTTGGGGACGCC
>DATGDI010000241.1:0-2062 GCA_035310965.1 Methanomicrobiales archaeon | reverse complement strand
GTATGCTTCTTTTATTTGCTCTTTTTCCCATGGAGTATTTTCTCTACCCTCCTTTTCTGCCGCCTCCGTATATACAGCAATCCCCCGATTTAGTGCATCAATAATATCTTTTTCAGTTATTTCTTTCATTATTGTAATTTTTGGACCCCCCCTAATAGTTATGGTTTGCCCTGTTCGTGAATCACTGAATCACGACCGCTCACTTGTTTTCGCGTTATCTAAATCGGGGGAAACTTGCCTCCTTGCATACCGGTGGTTTGCCTACAGCGGATTACGCCTCCAGTACCTTCTTCAGGTTGCCGAGGCTTTTCTTCAGCTCTTTGCGCATCGAACCCGTTATCATGGGGGACATGAGCTTCATGAATCCCCCCACCTTCATATCGTAGAGGATGGTAAACCTCGTGCCGCCCTCCACAGACTGGTAGGCATTGTGCTGTTCGATGGTCACGGGTCCCGAGTCGATATTCTTGCCATATCTCCGGTTGGCCTCGAACTCCGTCGCCTTCGCGGTCCACGGCATGGTGCGGCCCATCATCCGGCTCGTTCCCCGGAACATTGTCCCGACGGTGACGGGTCCCGGAGACGTCTGTTCCGCCTCCATGATGATCGACTGCCACTTCGGCCAGCTCTTCGCATCGGTCGTGAAACTGAAAACCTGCTCGACCGGACGCCTGATCTCAATGCTCTCCTCGATTCTCGCCATCCGACTCCCTCCCTGTCCTGAAAAGTATAAAAATGAAACCGGGCCGGTGTGCCGCTCCTGAACTGAAGGGGCCCCACCCGGCTCAGGACACGGTGGACATTTGCACGCGAATCCATAAAGATACCGCCGGGTGGCTTGGGAGGGAGAGGCCATGGGCAGTATCATTGGGCCGGAGGTAAATCCCCAGGCGGTTGAGCTGGCCCGGAAGGCCGGACTTCACCAGGGTATCCCGTTCGATATATGGCGATAGATCCAGTACAAACCTTTATCCCCTGTTGCTGCTCTTCCCTGATACGGCTGGGTGATACGCCTGGAGAAAGGGAGTTCTGGAACCGGTACCGGCTTGGGAAAGGCGAAACTGAAGAAGGCCACCTTTGCCGGAGGATGCTTCTGGTGCATGCAGCCCCCGTTCAGGATGATAGACGGTGTGGTCGATGTGGTCTCGGGCTATGCCGGCGGAACGAAGGAGAACCCGACCTACGACGAGGTCTCGTCGGGGACGACGGGGCACCTCGAGGCGGTCCAGGTGACCTACGATCCCGCCCGGGTCTCCTACGACACGCTTCTCGACACCTTCTGGAGGCAGATCGATCCCACCGACCCCGGAGGGCAGTTCGCGGACCGGGGATCCCAGTACAGGACCGCCATCTTCTACCACGACGAGGAGCAGAAGAGGCTCGCCGAGGCCTCGAAAAAGAGGCTCGAGGCATCCGGGAAGTTTCCCGCGGCCGTTGCCACCGAGATCCGGCCGTACACAAACTTCTACCCGGCGGAGGAATACCACCAGGACTATGACCGCAAGAACCCCGAGCGGTACCACCAGTACAAGGTCCTCTCCGGTCGCGAGCGATTCATCGAGAAGACCTGGGGGAAGAACCGGGTCGTCCGGGTGTACTCCACGCCGGGATGCACCGGGTGCCGCGCGGTCAAGGAGTTCCTGAAGGCACGAAACGTGGAGTTCACCGAGATCGACATGGCGGCGGACGAGGCGGCGAGGAACTTCGTGATGGAAAAGACCGGGTTCCTCGGTTCGCCCGTCGTGCAGATAGGGGACGTGTTCATCGTCGGGTTTGACCCGAAGAAAATGGCAAAGGCCCTCGGGTAAGGGGGATCGGGTCGGGACGAATTCTCCGGCCCGGGTCCACTTTCACCCCCTCCCGGCCTCACCGTGATAAACCCGCCTCTCCTTTCCTCCCTATGGTACGCCGCCCCGACTTCCGGTGTCCCGGATGCGGTTCCCTCCTCACGGGAGAGACCCCGATCCCGGGCATCTGGGAATGCCGGTACTGTGCCTGTTTCTTTCCCGTGGACACCGGACCGGGGCCCGGCAGGGATTCACCCGACGGGGCCCGGAAACGG
>DATGDI010000240.1:0-1609 GCA_035310965.1 Methanomicrobiales archaeon | reverse complement strand
CGAGGAGCCCCTCGCGACCCCTCTTCTACCCCGAAAAACCACGGTTCCAGAGGGGGAAAAGGGCGCTCCGTGAGGTCGGAGGACCGCCTTTTCATCGAGAGCATACGGGGGCGGGCCCGGAGGAAGGCTGGACAGGTGAGGGGATAGGACATGGACAGCGACTGCCCGTGCAACTGCCACACGCGGCCGGGAAGCAAGTACGGCTGCACGTTCTGTGCGGAGCACCACGCTCAACCCGCAGAGACCATGGAGCAGATTGCCCACAATGCGGTCCGGGAAGCCAAGCAGAAGTTGGGCCCCGGTGGAGTGGTGATCGTCATGCTGGGCGACTTCATGGCGAACAACTACGGAGTGTGGTTCAGCGGACCGCCTCTCATTGTGCGCGGACTCAAGGACGCCGGGAACGGATTGCTCGATGAACAACTGAACAAGAAGACCTGAATGTTCATCTGCGAACCCTGCTGTCGGGAGCGGTACAAGGTACTGGAGGACATTCTCGTCCGGGCCCCGGCGTACGTGGGGACCTGCAAGGTTTGCAAGAAGGACGAGCGGATGTGCCTCGACCTGAATCCCGGCTGCATGATCCCGAAGCCGTACGAACCGGAGCCTGAACAGCCCGCAAAGAAGAAAGCGGGCAAGGGAAAGGCGTAGAGGTGGCCATCATCCAGAGCGGGAACGATCCGGACTGCAAGCACGAAAAGACCACGCCCGAAGAGCGGTCCCTCCTCGGCTGCGTTCCCGTCTACGTCTCGAACTGCCTCGCGTGCGGGGAGTACCTCATGCGGTTTCCGACCGAGGACGAGGTCCCGAAGGCGACCATGGAGAAGGCGTTCGACGCGACCCAGCAGGCATTGAGGGTGCTTTCCCAAGACCCGAAGGCAAACTGAAAGGAGACCGCCATGCGTAAGACCGTGCTGATCGTTTCGAGGAGCGGGGACGTGAAGATGGAGGTCACGGCCGAGTTCCAGATCGACACGAGCGCGGCCAGCGGGTACGACAAGGAGAACGCCAACAAGATGGTGGAGGAGCGCGTGGACACGCTCCTGCGGGAGGTGTCCGACATGACCGGAGTCCCGATCCAGAACGTGAAGTTGCGGTCCATTGTCATCCGGCAGAAGCGGAAGCGGTAGGAGAAGAAGGACATGGCCGACGATCTCTTCCAGCACCTTCCCGATCCGGTCTGGGGCGCTCCGCTCGTGAGCAGCCCCTCCCAGATCAACAAGGAGTCGCTGTTCCCGTCGGCCGACCCCGCCCTCACCGTCGTCGCCGCGCAGGACTCCCTCCGGGAGTGCATGGACGACGGGAGCAAGTGCCCGTGCTGCGGCCGTCCCGTGCAGTGGTCCCCGATCCCGCTGGGGGCGGGGAAGGCGGTCACCTTGATCCGGATGATGCGCTACCACGACCTCCACAAGGTGGACTGGATTCACATGCTTCGGGACGTGAACAACTTCGGTCTCCCCAGCCGGGACTACGGAAGCCTCGAATACTGGGGGTTCGTGGAGCCGAAGGGCGTCGCCAAGGAGGACGGGAATCCGGACAGCGGATTCTGGCGGCTCACCCAGAAGGGACGGGCGTTCGCCATGGGGCTGTCCAAGTGCCCCTTCCGGGC
>DATGDI010000239.1:0-8955 GCA_035310965.1 Methanomicrobiales archaeon | reverse complement strand
ATGATCAAAAATAATATTTTTCCTTCCAGATTCGATAGAGACTTAGATTAACCCGATTCTTCTACTGCCTTCTTCGCCCGCTTCACCCGTTCCTTGGAGCTGAACCCCGTCACCCGGTCGAGGAAGGTCCGGAACCTCCGGTTCGTGTCGAGGATGGCCGCCTCCCCGGCATCCTTCCGCGAGACGGTGTTCACGGTCAACGTCTTCCCGCCGCCGCCGATCTGCACCTCCATCCTCGAGAGAGCCCCGTAGGAGATGGCATACGTTTCCCCATTCTTCTCCGGCCGCACCCCGAAGCAGTCGGTAAAGGCCTTCTCCACCTCCCCCGCGAGATCCTTCGTATGGCCCCGCTTTACCTGGAACTCCTGCATAATATTTTTTAAGAGGCTTCCACTATGTTAAGGTGCTGTGATGCACTGTGGAAGAGATTCGAATCGTATCCAGGCCCCTCGCTGATACCACAAAGACCGTGCTCATCGGGTTCCCCGGGAGCGGCCTCGTAGGTTCCATCGCGCTGCAGTACCTGGTGGACAACCTCGAGTTCCCCCAGATCGGCTCGGTGACCTCCAAGTACTTCCCGCCCCTCGCCATGATGACGAAGGGGGTCATCAATGTCCCGGTCCGGTTCTACGAGAAGAACGACATCGCCGTGGTGGTGGGGGATATCCCCATCCACCCCATGATCTGCTACGAGGTGGCATGCGGCCTTCTGGACTGGTTCGCCCCGTTCAAGCCGAAGGAGGTCCTCACCATCGCCGGGATCGTCACGAACGAGCCCGAGAAGAGGGTCTTCGGGGTCGCGACGAACCCCGATGCCCTCCAGCGGATCCAGGACCAGACGATGATCCTCCCCATCGGCTCCATCTCGGGTATCGCCGGCTCCATCCTCACCGAGTGCAAGATCCGGGATATCCGGGGCCTCGGGCTTCTCGGCGAGACGGTGAACAACCCGGACCCACGGTCCTCGGCCGCGACCATCCAGGTGTTGAACAAGATGTACGACCTCAAGCTCGATGTCGGCCCGCTCATGGAGCAGGCCGAGGAGATCGAGGCCGCCATGCACCGGATCGCCGAGGAGGTCCAGACGACCGAGGCAGGGCAGAAGAAAGAGCAGCTCCCCATGTACGGGTGAGGGCCATGTCCTTTGCAGCGCTAACCGGGATCTCCCCTGCCATCCTCGCGGACCTCAAGCAGGGGAGGCCGAGGACCGTGGAGCTCACCTCGGCCCACAACATCATCACCCTCAGTGGCGTGAAGGCGGGCGACCATGTCTTCATTACGAGCCTCGACTGTGCCGACCTGGGGCCCGGGGACTCCGGGATCATGGTGGAGGTGAACTCCGTCGCCATCTCCATGAAGCGGATCATCGAGTTCACGAACCCCATGTTCTTCGAGGAGCGGGAGCGGATGGCCGCCCGGATGCAGGTAAAATACTGCGGCACCTCCGTGGTGAAGCACATCGAGAGCCGGGGCATGGGCCGGCCGGTCCTCGTCGACGTGGTAAAGACCACCTGCTACCACGCCCACTAGTGCATCCCCTGGGGAACCCTTTTTTCCGAGCCTTCAATACCCATGAGGGCGCACTATCTCCCCAGGGGCTTGTGGCTTAGCCTGGACAGAGCGCCGGGCTTCTAACCCGGATGTCGGGGGTTCAAATCCCCCCAGGCCCGCTCCTTTCATTTCCGAGGCTGACATCAATCAGCCGGGGGAAAAGAATGCTTTGTTTCCCATCTGTTGTTTTTCCACGAAAAATTAATAAAGACTGGTAATGACGGGATGCATACCCGCAGAACAGATCGTTTCCGGGAGAGAACACCGTGAGGGAGAGACCGGCAATGAGTGATTCGGAAGGAGAAACGGGGAAGGAAACTCCAGGAAAAGGGCAGAAGAACACCGGATTACCTGAGCACCGGATCCACGTCTGCAAGAACGGTCCGTACCAGGTATTCGGCGGGATCCCGCTCTCGGTGCAGCGGATCACCCTGGACGAGGCCGGATATTCATCGGTCTGGAAGGAGGAGAAGAAATTCGAGGTCGAAAACCCGTACATTCTCTGCAGATGTGGCCGGTCGAGGACGCTGCCTTTCTGCGACCAGTACCACAAGGAGATCCACTTCATCGGGACCGAGCATGCGAGCCGGGAACCCTACCTCAAACAGGCCACGGAGTATGGAGGACCTAACCTGGTGCTCACCGATGCCGAGATCCTCTGTTCCGTGGCCAAATTCTGCGAGAGAGCGGGGGGGATCTGGAAACTGACTCAGGAGTCGGGGAACAGGGAGGCCCGGGAGATCGCGATCCAGGAAGCGGGAAACTGTCCATCCGGTCGTCTCGTGGTCTGGGAGAAGGGGACGAGAATTCCCATCGAGCCGCACTTCGAGCACTCCATCGGCCTCGTGGAGTACCCCCAGGAAGGCCTGAGCGGCCCGGTCTGGGTAAGGGGCGGCATCCCGGTCATCTCCCATGACGGCTGGGTGCACGAGATCCGGAACCGGGTCACCCTCTGCCGTTGCGGCCATTCCTTCAACAAGCCCTTCTGCGACAGCAGCCATCTCCGGTTTTCCTCGAGGGACATCATGCTGAAGATTCCCAGGACGAGACCCACATCCCGGCCATGAAAGGACTCGTTGCCCGGCAATCGGTCTCCATCAGGGCTCCTCCTGCAGAGGTGTGGAAGGCCCTCACCGATCCTGACCTGATCAGGCAGTACCTGTTCGGCACGGAGGCCACTTCCGACTGGAAGGCCGGGAGCCAGATCAGGTACCGGGGTACCTGGGAGGGAAAGGCCTACGAGGACAAGGGGGTGGTCCTGAGAGCAGAGCCAGGGAAAATGCTCGAGACCACCTACTGGAGCAGCATGTCCGGGCTTCCCGATATCCCCGGGAACTACAGGCTGGTCAGGTACGAGCTCACGCCGGAAAAAGGCGGTGGTACGCTCCTCACGGTCACCCAGGACAACAATCCCACCGAGGAAGGGAGGGCCCATGCCGAGGGGAACTGGAAGGTGGTGCTCGAGGGGCTGAAGAGGCTCCTCGAGACGGGCAGAAGTCCGGGAAGTACCTGAATCCTCCGGTTCACCTCGTCTCAGGCTGTTTCGAATTATCGGGACGATAGAACCGGGTTACCCCCAGAATGATAAAGAAGTTCAGTACCCACATGACCATTGCGACGAACGGGCTCGCGATGGCCACGAGGATGGAGAGCGAAAAGACCCCGACAGGAATAAGGGTCCTCATCCACATGAGCCGGATCACGCGGTCGTCAAGGTCGGGTCCGACGAGCCGGTGTTCCACCGAGGCATATCGCCACATGAAGGCAAGAATGGCACTCGTGACGGCAACGATCCCCGCGTAGAACATGACGATCGACCGGTGGTCCCCGTACAGGCCCAGGAGGTACGTGGGGAAGGGCATGAGGACGATGAAGAAGAGGAACAGGATGTTCAACCCGACCAGGGACCTGTCGGTCTCCCGGATATACCGAAAGAGGCGGTGATAGAGGAGCCAGTACATCGCGATGATAAAAAAACTCAGGATGAATCCGAGCATCTTGGGCGCGATGGCAGCGAGGCTCTCCAGGAAACGGGCATCAATCTCCCCCGAGGATATATCGGGAAGCCGGATTTCGAGGACGAGGAGGGTGACGGCTACGGTGAATATCCCGTCACTGAAAGCCTTCAGGGTCTCCTTGCCGGGAGCCCACGATTCAAACAGGAATCCGTCCGTCTCGACCATGCCCGCGGTACCTCACGATTTCGCCCTGTCCCGGCAGCCTCTCACCGGATCTTCGTCCCCGGCGGGACCTCCTTCAGGGGTACGAGGAGGCTCGCCTCCTCACCCGCCGCAAGGACCATCCCCTGGCTCTCGATGCCGAAGATCTTCGCCGGTTTCATGTTCGTGACCATGATGACCGAGAGCCCCACCATCTCCTCGGGCCGGTGGATCCCGGCCATGCCCGCCACAACCAGGCGGGATTTCTCCTCGCCGATATCCACCGATAACCTCAGGAGCTTTTTGGAGCCCTTCACCGGTTCCGCCGAGAGGATCTTCCCGACCCTGATGTCCATCCGGGAGAACTCCTCGATGGAAATGAGATCCTTCTCCTTCACTGCCGTCTTCGCCTTCTCCGTTCTCATCTTCAGGATCTTCTCCAGCTCCCGGATCCGACCCTCCTCGAGCTTCTCGAAGAGGGGGGCGGGCTCGGGAAGAGCAACTGAGGGTATCTGCCTGGTCGCATCCAGGACAGGGTGGGTCTCCACCGCGTCCGTGTTCCCGAGCATCCTCCATACCCGGCCGGCTGCATCTGGAAGGATGGGCTCCATCAGGAGGGCGAGGGCATGGGCGATCTGGAGGCAATCCTTCACCACCCTCTCGGCAGCCGCCTGGTCCGTCTTCACGAGCTTCCAGGGGGCCTGGTTCTGGATGTAGGTGTTTCCGTAGGCGGCAAGGGCCATGAGGGCGTCAGTTGCCCCTTTGAACTCGAACTCCCGCACCGCCTTGTCCATGTCCTCCACGCAGCGGCCGATGGCCTCCGAGGTTCCGGACCCGACCGGCCCCTCAGGCACCCGGCCAAAGAACTTGTGGGCAAAGAAGAGGCTCCGGTAGATGAAGTTCCCGAGGGTGGAGACGAGCTCGTTGTTCACCCGCTCGGAAAAGACCTTCCAGGAGAAGTTCAGCTCCTTCGTGTGGTTCGTATACGAGAGGAGGTAGTACCGGAGATAATCGGGAGGAAGGCCTTTGTCGAGGTAATCCTCTCCTGTCCAGACCACGTATCCCCTCGACTTGGAGAACTTCTGGTCATCGATCTTCACCATCCCGCTCGCGACCACGGCGAGGGGAGGGGAATACCCCGCCCCCTTGAGAAGGGCAGGCCAGAAGATGCAGTGGTGGTAGATGATGTCGCTCCCGATGAAGTGGGTGACCTGGTTCTTTCCGCACCAGTACCGTTTCCAGTCCAGCCCCCTCGCCCGTGCCCACTCCTCGGTAAAGGAGATGTAGCCGATGGGGGCGTCGACCCAGACATAGACCACCAGGTCGTCGTGACCCGGGAACTTCACCCCCCAGTCCAGGGTGCGGGTGATATTCCAGTCCCGGAGGCCCTCCTTCACCCAGCCGAGGGCATAGTTCCTGGCGTTTGCGGTCCCCTTGAGACCCGGGAGGTATTCCTCGAGGAAGCCGCTGAACTCCGAGAGCCGGAAGAAGAAATGCTCCTGCTCCCTGAGCTCGGCATCGGTCCCGCAGACCAGGCACCGGGGCTTCCTGATCTCCCCCGGCTCGAGGTGCCTCCCGCATCCCTGGTCGCACTCGTCCCCCCGCGCCGGCGTGTCGCAATAGGGACAGATGCCCTCGACGTACCGGTCCGGAAGGAACCGCTTGCACTTCGGGCAGTAGCTCTGCTCGACCACCTGCGAGTAGATGTAGCCCTTCTCCTTGAGGGCATTCACGATGGACCTGGTCCTGCGGTGGTTCGTCTCCCCGTCCGTCATGCCGAAGTGATCGAAGCGGATGCCCATCCGCTGGAAGATGTGGGCGAAGTGCTCGTGGTACCGGTTGGAGAGGTCCCGGGGGGACACTCCCTGGTCCTCGGCCATGACGACGATGGGGGTGCCGTGGTTGTCGGAGCCGCTGACGAAGAGCACCTCCTCTCCTCTCCGGCGCAGGAACCGGACATAGAAGTCCGCCGGGACATAGGTCCGAAGGTGCCCGAGATGGCAGGGACCGTTCGTGTAGGGAAGCCCGCAGGTTACGAGAATGGGTCCATCACTCATCTCTATGCTTTTTGATGCTCCCCGCTATAAATAGGATACAGGGTATGGCAGGGGCGAGGAAGGTTCCGGTCCGGTCCTTCGGGTCCGAGGTGCCGGATCCGACTGTAGAGGAACTGGGCGAATGGATCGGGACACGAAAGGGAACCGGAGGGGATCTTACCTCGTTCATGCTCGAGCGGTCCCTGGAATCCCAGATGGAAGTGGATCTGCCCTGCCCCGGCGGGCGTTTCTACCGTGCCCGGATCCTGGAATCCCTCCGGGGTCTCGAGGGGGAAACCCTCGTCCGTGAACCTTCTGCAGACACCGCCCTCGTCGAGGAGGATGCCCGGTGGGGGGCCTCCCGGAAAAAGGGGCTCCGGTTCTCCCTTCCCGCACCTCACCTCCTCGGGATCAGGGACGGGTATTATCATCACCGTGAGGAGTTCTGCGAGGGTATCTGCACCTGCTACCGGCAGATCCAGCGGGCCATGCGGGATACCGGGGCCGTCGGGCATGTTCTTCTCGGAGAAAGGGTGTTCGAGGAGGAGATGGAGCACCTCGCCGGGCCGCGGACCCTCTTCTTCTTCCCCGATCTCCAGGAAGGGGATCTCCCGGCCATCCTTGAATTTCAGGATGTCGCGGCGGTTCCCCGGGCCCTGTTACCGAGGACCCTTGAGCTCCTCGATGAATTCGATCTGCGCCACGTCACCATCGTCGACGGTGACAAAGAAGATCTTGTCGCGGCCCTTGAGCAGCTCGATCCCGACCAGATCTCCCTGGGTGGTTATTGCGGGGAAGACTGTGGAGAGTACTGGAAGAGGCTCGTGGAAAGGGCGGTCATTCCCCGATAGACTCGGCCACGGCCACGAGATCCTCGAAGTGCCGGCTCCTCTTGAAGAGGACGAAGGTGACCCGATCCAGGAGGGTGAAGGGGAATGCCCCTCCCGACGCATGGGGATGCCCGCCCCCGCCGAACCTCCTTGCGATGAGGTGGCTCACCGGCGGGACCGACCGGAGGGAGAACCGGCCATTGCTGGAGACGAGGACCTCGATCTCTGACCCGAAAGACTCCCTCACCCGGGAGGCGGTATCGCTCGGGTACCCGTAGAGGGGGGAGAAGGCGATGCGGTACCTCTTTCCCGTGAGCCTGGTGTACCGGATGCTCTTCCTGATATCCTGGTCCATCTCCGCGACGATTTTGTCATATTCCTCCCTGATGAGGGCATCGGCAAACACCCCCTCGACGAGCCGGTCCCTGACATAGTCGCGCAGGCCCGGCTTCCAGAGGATCCGTCCGAGGATCATGCTCCTCGGGTCCTCGTTCCGCCAGAGGTCATAGTCGCAGACCACCCGGGCGATCTCCGCCGCCCGGGAATCCGAACCGGCAAGATCCCGGGCGACGATGCCCGTCGCACAGGTGGCGGTATCCAGCGAGAGGAGGGCCGCCAGGGGGCGGATGATCCCGGCCTCCCGGTCCTCCCACCGGTGGTGGTCCCTCCACTCGATCCTCCAGCCGGCATCCCTTGCCTTCTTCAGCCACCGCTCGATGCCGGCCTGGTACCCGAGATCGGTGATGGAGAGCAGATCCCCGCCTCCCTTCACCTCGGAAATGGCAGAGAGGAGGTGGGGGAAGTTCCCGACGGAGGCCCAGATGGTGAAGACCTCGCCGTATTTCATCCGGTGAATGGCATCGGCCCCCGCTGCATCCAGGTCGTTGTGGGTGAGGTGGACCACCTTCGCCCTTCTCGACCGGATAGCTTCCTTCAGCTCGTCCGCCGAATACCTCCCCTTCAGCCCCGGTCTTCCCATCGGTGTACCGTTGCCCGGCACCCTATTAAAGGGCTGACCTTTCACACCGGCCGCCTCATGGCAGGCAACCGGAAAAACCAGATGATTTAATATTCATACGCAAGATACGTACGGTCATCGCCTTAGTAGCTCAGCTTGGGAGAGCGCCAGACTGAAGATCTGGTTGTCCCCGGTTCAAATCCGGGCTGAGGCATCCCTTTTTCAGATCACGTGCATCATCGAGAGCCCGAGGAAAATATTCGCTCCCATGAGGCCGATAGCCGGCTCCGTGCTACACCTCGACCCAGATCACGTCATTCTCGAGGGTGACCGGGTAGGCCGGTTCCGGGTTCTCTGCCGGGCCCCTCACGACGGCACCCGTCTTCAGGTTGAACCTCGATCCATGGCAGGGACAGGTGACGACATCCCCCTCCTTCCTCCCCTTCGAGAGGGAGCATCCCCGGTGGGTGCACTTGTCGCCGATGGCATAGAGTTTCCCGTCGATGTTTGAAACGAGGACGGGCCTGTCCCCCGCCCTGAAACCCTTCATCGCTCCGTCTGTAATGTCTTTTGAGAGGCCAACCTGTATCTTCGCCATTATTCCATCAGTCCCTGCCGCAATCTCCCCATCAGGATTGATAAGGGTTTCGCCAGCTTCCAGTTTTTGCAAGGGTCCCCGGAGGCGGGAACCGGCGCATGATGACACGATATTTGAAGAGATCCGTGCCTATACCCTAGTACCAGGAACCCATGCCATCCCCGCTCACGAGCCTCGACTTTTTCAGAGATTCCTACGATACCCGCATCGCCCAGCTGAGGGAGGAGCGGGCGGCCGGGATGAAGATCGTCGGGACCTTCTGCCTCTATGTCCCCGACGAGATCATCCTCGCGGCGGGGGCGGACCGGGTCGTCCTCTGCGGGGGGGCCGCGGATACGATTCCCGTGGCAGAGCAGTCCCTGCCGAGGAACCTCTGCCCGCTCGTCAAGTCCTCCTTCGGTGCCGTGGTCGATGCCTGCTGCGGGGGAAACCTCGCCTGCCCCCATGTCGGGCTCGTGGATGTGGTGGTGGCAGAGGCGACCTGCGACGGGAAGAAGAAGATGTACGAGGTCCTCTCCTCCCATATCCCCACCTACGTCCTCGATCTCCCGCAGAAACCCGACAGTCCCGAGGCCCTGGCCTACTTCGGCTCGGAGCTCCGGAGGTTCGGACGGTTCATGGAAGGCCTGACCGGGAGGACCATCACCGACGATGCCCTGGCAAGAGAGATCCGATCGGCGAACGAGACCCGGAGGCTCCTCCACCGGCTGTTCGGCATGAGGATGGCAGACCCTCCCCCCATCCGGGGCTCAGAGGTCCTCCGGGTGATGCAGAAGCAGTTCTTCCTCTCCCCCGTGCAGTTCCGGGAGGGGATAACCCGGCT